>JAURVW010000074.1 GCA_030655275.1 Solirubrobacteraceae bacterium | reverse complement strand
CCGCCGCGTCGGCGGTCAGCGCCCACGAGGAACCGGTCATCGCCCGCTCCCGGCCGCGCGTAGGGACGACGGACGACGGGCCGGACGACACCGCGGCCGGCGTCGCGACGGACTTCGCCCCGGCCGACCCGGCAGAGCCCGCATCGCCGGGCCCGTCGATGTCGAAGTCCGAGGCCACGGCGACCGCCTCGGCCGGTCGCAGTCGCAACACCCTGATCTTCTCGGCCCTCACGGCCTTCTCCCGCGTCGCCGGTCTGCTGCGTGAGGTGCTCTCGACCCGCTTCTACGGCACCGACGGCGCGATCTCCGCCTTCACGCTCGCGTTCCAGATCCCGAACCTGCTGCGCTCGCTCTTCGCCGACGCCGCCCTCTCGGCCGCCTTCGTGCCGGTCTTTTCCGACCTGCTCCAGCAGGGACGCCGCAAGGACGCGATGAAGCTCGCGGCCGAGCTCGCGTGGGTCGCGCTCCTGGCCCTCTCGGCGATCACGGCCGTCTCGATCCTGCTCTGTCCGGTCGTCGTGCCGCTGTTCGCGGGCGACTCCAAGCTCTCCAGCGCCGACATCGACCTGGCCGTCACGCTCACCCAGATCATGTTCCCGGTCGTCGCGTTGCTCGGGATCAACGGGCTGCTCGTCGGCATCCTCAACGCCGAGGACCACTTCACGATCCCGGCGCTCTCGCCGGTCGTGTGGAACGTCCTGATCATGGCGTTCATGGTCGTCACGCACGTGACGATGGACGGCGCCGACGAGGTCTACGGCTACGCCGTCGGCGTGCTCGTCGGCACCATCGCCCAGCTGCTGCTCGCCGTCCCGATGGTGCACAAGGCCGGGTTCCGCTGGGGGCGGCCGCGCCTCTCCGGCGCCCGTGACCCGCAGGTGCGGCAGGTGCTCACGCTGATGATCCCGGTCGCGCTCGGGCTCGGGCTCGTGAACTTCAACCTGCTCATCAACTCGACGCTCGGCGCCAAGATCAGCGCCGGCGCGATCCGCGCGATCGACGCGGCGTTCCGCCTCTACATGCTGCCGCAGGGCATCTTCAGCGTTGCGATCGCGACCGTGCTCTTCCCGGTGCTCAGCCGCGCCGCCGCCCGCCGCGACTACGACGACCTGCGCGCGATCATCGGCGACGGCATGCGCCAGATCCTCGTGCTGCTCATCCCGGCCGCGGCCGTGACGATCGCGCTGGCGGCGCCGATCATCCGGCTCATCTACGAGGGCGGCAAGTTCACCCCGGAGTCGACGGCGCTCACGACGGACGCCCTGTGGGTCTTCTCGCTCACGCTCCCGCTCAACGGCCTCAACCTGCTGCTCACCCGCACCTTCTTCGCGCTCAAGGAGCCGTGGACGACCACGAAGATCGCCGTCATCAGCCTCGTGGTGAACGTGATCGTGTCCGTCGCGCTGTGGAAGCCCCTCGGCGTCGGCGGCATCGTCGCGGGCACGGTCGTCGCGAACATCGCCGTCGTCGGCGCCCAGCTCCACGTGCTGCGAGGGCGACTCGGCGGCTCGCTCGGACTGGGGCGGACCGTCGCGACCGGTGCGCGAGTGCTCGCCGCCGCCGGTGTGCTCACGCTCGTGGTGCTCGCGGTCGACGCGGCCGTGCGCGGCGTGATCGGTGGCAGCTCGATCGGACTGATCATCAGTCTCGCCCTGTCGCTCGGACTCGGCGGCGTCGTCTACGTGATGGCGCTGCGGGCGCTGCACGTCGAAGAGGCCATACGTCTCGAGCGTGCGCTTCGGGCCAGACTCGGCCGCTGAGGCCGGGACCGCCGGCCGGGTCGTCCCGCCGTGGGCACGGCGAACGGCCGCGTACGTGCCCGGCCCACGAGAACAACGCAACGGAGTGGACGCGCGCGGCCGTCTCTGGAACCATGCGGCGCCGGACGTGCCCCGCCGTCCGCCTCGCCCCATGCCTGCCCTCTTCCACGCCCGGCGCCGTCGGTCGGCGCTCCTCACGCTGCTCGCCTGCCTGGCCGGCGTGCTGCTCACCGCCGCGACCCCGGCCACGGCAGCGACGCAGTACGGGATGTCGGACGGGCGTCCGGCCCTCTTCGACTCCGAGAAGCTGCACGAGGTCGACTTCCGCAACGTCCGGCTCGTGCTTCCCTGGAACGCCGCCTACGAACACGGCAGCTGGGAACGCTGGATCGAGCGTGCGCAACTCCAGGGGTTCCCGGTCCTGATCGCCCCGTCGATCGACAAGGCTCGCAACTGCGAGACCGGCACCTGCTCGGGGCCGTCGGTCGCCCAGTACACGGCGGCCATCGGCGCCCTACTCGCGCGGTATCCGGGCATCGACGCGATCGAGGCCTGGAACGAACCCAACCACGCCGTCCAGCCGACCTCCCGCAGCGCCGCGGCCGCGGCGGCCTTCCACGATGCGGCGAAGGGTCTCTGCGAAGGCGGTCGCTGCACCGTCGTCGCGGGGAACCTGCTCGACGGGCCGTCGATGGCGGCCTACCTCGCGCGTTACCGCGCGGCCCTGAAGACCCGCCCCGACGTGTGGGGCGTGCACAACTACTTCGACGCGACCTACTTCGACAGCGATGGGGTGGACCGGACCCTCGCCACCGGCAACACGCCGGTGTGGCTGACGGAGACGGGCGGCCTCGTGACCTTCCGCTCCCCGACGAGCACGCTCCCCTACGACGAGCGTCGCGCCGCCGACTCGGTGCGCTGGATCTTCGGCCTCGTGCGGCGATCACCGCGGATCGAACGGGTCTACTTCTACGGGATGTGGCAACAGCCGACCAACCCGTTCGACTCGGCCCTGCTGCGGGTCGACAACGCCGAGCGGCCGAGCATGTCGATGGTTCGTGATGGCATCGGCCTCCGCACCGTCAAGTTGCCGGGAATCCAGGCGCCGGAACTGATCGATCCGGTGACCGGCACGTTCCCCGGCGCGGACGGGGCCGGGACCGGTGGGGCCGGCGGCGCCCCGGCCGGCGACGAGGGCGACGGGTCCAGCTCCGGTGGCCTGGGCGGGCTCGGCGGATTGGACGGAAGCACCGGGACCGAAGGCGACGGCACCAGACGCGACGGGACCGCAGCCGACAGCCGACGCGGCGGCGCGGGAGACGGCGGTCGTTCGGACGGGAGCGGTGCGTCCTCCGCGCCGGGGGCGCTTCGGGTGATCGGGAAGCGGCTGAGGGTCGGAGCGGATCGTCGACTCGTCGTGAGGCTGCGCTGCGTCGGAACGGTCGACTGTCGCGGCAGCTACGCGGTGGCGGTCGGCCCATGGCGGTTGCGTCGTGAGGTCGAAGTGCGTCCGGGTGGGCAGTTCACGGCGCGTTGGATGGTCCCGCGCGGTGTCGTCCGGAGCCTCAAGGCGGGGCGGATCCGCGAGCGCTGGGTGCGAGCCTGCGACCACGGCGCCGTGTGTTCCGTGGCGCCCAGGACGACCGTGATCGCCGCCAGCGCATAGCCCCGATAGCAATACGTTGAATCAACACGCCACGTCTGGTTTCCTGTGGCGGCCCTCCCTCCGTGGCTCCGGTCGCGGTTGCCCTCCACCTCCCGCAGGTCCCGTGTCAACGAAGTTCTCCCGCGCGCTCGTCTGCGTCGCGCTCGGCTGCGCCGTGCTGCCTTCCTCCTCCGCCGCTGCCAGCAGCGCCTTCGGGGAGGCCCGGGTCGGCCGCGCCGCGACCTCCCAGGTCGCCCAGTACCCGACCTACCCCGGCTGCCCCGACTACCCCGGTTACCCGGACTACCCCGGTTACCCTGACTACCCCGGTTACCCGGACTATCCCGGCTACCCGGACTACCCGGGCGGCACGACGCCGGACTACCCCGACTACCCGGAGTGCTACCCGAACTACCCCGGCTACCCGGGAGACCCCGGCTACCCGACGCCTATCCCGACGGCGACGCCGGTTCCTGCCGTGACGCCGACCCCGACCGTGACGCCGGCGCCGACCCAGGCACCGACGCCGACGCCGGTCGCGCCGTCGCCGACGAGCACGCCGGTTCCCTCCGCCGAACCGACGCCGACGCCGGTTCCGGGCGGCCCTCCGGCTCCCACCGCGACCCCGGTCCCGGCACCGGTCCCGACGGCGACGCCGGTCCCGACGAAGCCGGGCGTGCTGGTGCTCGTCCTCAAGGGAAAGGTGAAACTGACGTCGAAGGGTCGGATCACGCTGAAGCTCACGGGTCAGCCCGGAGACAAGGTCGTCATCAAGCTCGTCCTGCCGGCCAAGCCCGTCAAGAAGCCGAAGAAGGCCAAGAAGCCGACGGTCCTCGCCACCGTCACCGGCACGGTCGGCGCCAACGGCAGGCTCGAGCTGTCGTTCACGCTCGGCAAGAAGGCGCGCAAGCTCGTCGCGAGGAAGTCCCTCGTGAAGGCGGCGCTCGAGATCAAGACGGCGAAGGGCAACCAGGTCGCGGGCTCGACGCTCCCGATCCGTCTCGACGCCAAGGCCGTCAAGCCCTGACCGCGCGAGGCGGTCGCGCGCGGCGGCGCGCGGCCGGGCTCACATGAACTCGTCGACCGGAGGCGGTGTCGCGCGGTCGGCGGCAGCCCAGGTCGCGAGCGCCATCACGGCCGTGACGACGAAGACCGACGGCCACGAGCCGATCTGACGGCCGAGGACGTGCGAGATCGCGAAGAGCGCGAGGAACAGCACGACGAGCGCGACGGCGACGGGCAGGCCGCGGCTGGCCTTCCACTGCATCCCGCACCAGAGCGCGCCGATGAAGAGCACCACGCCGCCGAGGCCGCGTACGCCCGTCAGCTCGGCGACGCCGAACCCGACGAGGAGCGAGCCGCCGGCGATCGGCCAGGTGGGTAGTGCAGGCTTGACGCTCATGGCCAGAGCGTACGCAGCCGCCGGTCGCCGGCGAGCCGACGAGGGCCTGCGGTGATCTCGCAGCCCGGTCAGCAGCCCGATGGTTTCCCGCCGCGGTCCTCGGGGCTCAGCGACGACCAGACGGCGCACGGGTCGTAGGCGTCGATCTTCTCCCCGCGCACGGGCACACTCGGCTGCCGGACCCACGCGTCGATCCCGCCGCGCCACGAGGCGAGGAGCTCACGGGCCCGCCAGGAGGTGCGCGGCCGCAGCGGGTACCTGCCCGTGGGCGTGCCGACGGCTCCGTCGACCTCGATGCCGGCGGCCCTGCACGTCACCACGGTGCGCGCCCGGTGGAAGTCGTTCGTGACGACGACCGCGTTCTTGATGCCGAAGATCGAACGGGCACGCACGCAGGAGTCCCAGGTGCGACGGCCGCCGTAGTCGACCGCGATCCGGCTGCGCGCGACACCGTCGTCGTCGAGTTGCGCGAGCATCGCGCCCGGCTCGTCGTACTCGTCGCGGGAGTTGTCGCCGGTGATGAGGAGCAGGTCGACGCGGCCCGTGCGCAGCAGCCCTTCGGCGGCCCGCAGCCGGTCGCGGAGGAGCAGGCTCGGCTCGCCGTCGCGGTTGAGGCCCGCACCGAACACGATGGCGGCCCGATGCCCATCGGCCGGAACCGCTGCGAGGGCACTGCGTTCGGTGGCGTCCGGCGTACCGCTCGCGGCTGCCAGGAGGATGAGTCGGCCACCGAAGAGCAGCCCGAGCCCCAGGACCGCGAGCAGGATGAGTCGCTTGCGCATCCGCGGGAACGTATCGGCGCCACCCCGCGTAGCGCCCCGGTCGGGCGCCGCTTGGCCGACGACACCGAGAGTGCGGCGGTCGGCTGCGCGCCATCGGGGGCGCCGGGCCGCCGATACCCAAACGCGCGCCCGGCGCGGCGACCCTAGAATCAAGGGTTCGCGATGTCAGACCAGAGCAAGATCCGCAACTTCTCCATCATCGCGCACATCGACCACGGCAAGTCGACACTCGCCGACCGCATCCTCGAGATGACGAAGACGGTCTCTGCGCGCGACATGAAGGCCCAGCTCCTCGACTCCATGGAGCTCGAGCGCGAGCGGGGCATCACGATCAAGTCGCAGGCCGTGCGCGTGTACTTCGACGCCGACGACGGCGAGACGTACATGTTCCACCTGATCG
>JAURVW010000083.1 GCA_030655275.1 Solirubrobacteraceae bacterium | reverse complement strand
GCCTGCCGGTGCCGGCGCACCCGGACGCCTCGCTCGACGACGACGCCCGCCACCCGGCCCTCACGCTCGACACCAACCGGCTCGCGGTGCGCGGCGTCGTCGCGATCCGGGCCGGCGAGCTGGCCCGGCATCGGTCCGCGGCCACGCCACTCACCCGACTCGCGCTGGCGGGCATCACGCTCGCCGCCCACGAGGGCGGCGGCCGGGTCGCCTGGTCGCCCCACGCGCGCTTCACCGCGCCTGAGTCGGTCGTCGGTGAGTACCTCACCTGGCCGGTCGCCGACACCGTCGCCCTCGACCGTGGTCCCGACCGCCCCGACCCCTTCTGGAATCCCCTCCGCTGGCCCGATCGAGGCGACGAGACCATCCCGGATGCGGTCCACGGCACCGGTCCACTCGACCGCCCCGACGCATGAGTCGCGAGGGTTCCGGGCTGCCGGCGGGCGTCAACGTCGTCGGCCAGTTCAACTCCGAGTCGGGGGTGGGCGAGGCCGCGCGCGCCCTCGTCTCGGCGCTCGACGCCGCCGGGATCCCGGTCCTGCCGACGCTCCCGATCGACGCCTCGCCCTCCCGTCAGGGCGCCGCCTTCCGCACCGTCCCGCTGGGCCAGGCGACCTTTCCGGTCACCCTCTCGCTGCTCACGGCCTACGAGACGAAGCCGTTCCTCGAGGCCGTACCGCCCTCGTTCCTGAAGGGGCGGCGACTCGTCGGCCTCTGGTGGTGGGAGGTCGAGCTGTTCCCGGACTTCATGGCCGAGGCGTTCGCGCACGTCGACGCGGTCTGGGCCGGCACCCGCCACATCCAGGACGCGTTCGCGCGCACCTCGGGCGACACGCCCGTCGAGCTGATCCGCTACCCCGTCCGGACGCCGAAGCCCTCGGGCGATGGTGGCGTGCGCTCGCGACGGGAGCTCGGTCTGCCGGAGGGGTCGCCGCTCTTCCTGACCGTCTTCGGCTTCTACTCCAGCGTCGCCCGCAAGAACCCACAGGGCACGATCGCTGCGTTCCTGAAGGCCTTCCCCACCGCCGAGCCAGGTGGCCCTCAGCTCGTGGTGAAGGCGATCGACGAGGGACCGCACCCAGATGAGCTGGCGGCACTCGAGGCGCTCGTCGCGCCCCACCCGCACGTGCACATCAGGACCGGCTACCTCGACCGCAGCGGCATGGACGACCTGCTCGCCGCCGCCGACGTGGTCGTCTCGCTCCACCGCGCCGAGGGGTTCGGCTACACGCCGGCCGAGGCCATGGCGCTCGGTCGTCCCGTGATCGCGACCGGCTACTCGGGCAATCTCGACTACATGGACAGCCGCAGCGCCGTCCTGATCGACGCGCCACTCATCCCGATCGGCGAGGACGGCGGGCCCTATCCGCCGGAGTCGCGCTGGGCCGATCCCGACCTGGGCCAGGCCGCCGAGGCAATGCGCCTGCTCGCCCGCGATCCGGCGCTGCGCGAGCGTCTGGGAGCGGCCGGCAAGGCCGATCTCGCCGCGCGGTTCAGCGCCCAGGCGGCCGGCGAGACGATGGCTGCGGCGCTGCGCCAACTCCCGCCCGCGCCGGGTGGCCCGGGCTGGCTCGCCCTGCGAAAGGCACGCAAGCGGGCGGCTGCGCTCAGGGCGTCCCGGTAGGCTGCGCGTCGTGGCGCTCGCCGATCACGACCCCGACCTCCTCGCCCAGAACGAGCAGCTCCGCACCCGCGTCGAGCAGCTCGAACTCGAACTCGCCACCCTGCGCGCGCAGACCGTGCAGACGGTCGCCTCCGCCCAGGAGACGCTCTACTGGTTCGAACGCTGGGGTGTCGACTTCAACGCGCTCTTCTCGCGGCCGCAGGTCGATCAGCTCCGCAAGGTCGTGCGCGCCCTGCGCGAGGTCTATCGCAAGGCCGTCAAGACCAAGCGCCGCTTCCTGTCGTGAGCGACGCGACGACGCCTGCCGGGCCCGGCACCGAGCCGTCCGGGGCGCCGACGGTGTCGGTCATCGTCCCGGTCAAGGACGGCGGCCCGCTGCTCGACGAAGTCCTCGCGGCCGTCGTCGCGCAGTCACCGCACGAGCTGATCGTCGTCGATTCTGGCTCCTCCGACGGCTCCGTCTACGTCGCTCGTCGCCACGGCGCGACCCTCATCGAGATCCCGCCGTCGAGCTTCAAGCACGGCCCGACCCGCAACCTCGCGGCCGAGGCCGCCACCGGCGACGTGCTCGCCTTCATCACGCAGGACGCCACGCCCACGCCCGGCTGGCTGGCGGCGATCACCGAGGCCTTCGCCGAGGATCCCGACCTCGGGGCGCTGTTCGGCCCGCACCTGGAGCGGGCCGACACGAGCCCGATGATCGCGCGCGAGCTGCAGGAGTACTTCGCGACGTTCGCGGGCGACGGCGGCCCGGACTCGCCGCGCCTGTTCGGACCGGGCGACGAGACCTTCCTCTCGAACGTCAACAGCGCCTACCGCCAGGCGTGCTGGGCGGAGATCCGCTTCGGCGACCTGGCCTACAGCGAGGACCAGGCCTTCGGGCGCGAGCTCGCAGCGCATCCTCGGTGGCGCAAGCGGTACGACCCGGCAGCCTCCGTGCTGCACGCGCACGACTACCCGCCGGCGCAGTTCTTCAAGCGCTACTTCGACGAGTACCGCGGCCTCTCCGAGACCGCCGGGCACCTCGAGGAGATCCACCCGGTCTCCGTCGTGAAGGACTCGCTCGGGCGGGCCCGCGCCGATGCCCGCTTCGTGCGCGAGCGCGGCGCCGACACCGGCACGCAGCTGCGGTGGGCGGCCCGCTCCGCGCGCCACCACGCCGGCCGTCGCGTGGCCGCCGTCCTGGGTTCACGCGCCGCGGCGCTGCCGAATCCGATCGAGCGCAAGCTCTCGCTCGAGGGCCGCGCGAGCAGTCCGGCCGAGCCGGCGACGGCAGGGGTCGACCAGCCGGTTCCGACGGTCGCCATCCCGCCTCGCCACGGCGGTCCGTACGAAGCGATCCTGCGACTGGCCCGCGAGGGCGAGGCGCCGCTCACGGGCGACGCGGCCGCGCGTCACGGCCGCGAGTCGCTGCTCGTCGCCTTCGTGATCCCCGCCTTCCTGATCGGCTCCGGCGGCCACATGACGATCTTCCGGCTGATCGAGCAG
>JAURVW010000076.1 GCA_030655275.1 Solirubrobacteraceae bacterium | reverse complement strand
TGGCCTACGTGGCGGTCGGCGCGGCAGCCGCAGCATTGGTGGGCCCTTGGCTCGTGGTGCTGCTCTTGCTGTGCGGTGCCGTGGAGCTGGCGTGGCGACGTCCGGCGGCGCCGACCGGCACCGGAGGGTCGACGGGGCCGGACCGACTCGGCGTCCACGCGGCGCCGGTGCTCGGCACGCTCATGGCGGCTGCCGCGGGAACCGCTGGACTCGGAGCGTTGGCGTGGGTCGCGTTCAAGGTCGGAGCGCTGTCGTACGGCGGCGGATTCGTGATCATCCCGCTGATGCAGGCCGAGGCGGTCGACCACTACCGGTGGATGACGGAGTCGCAGTTCCTGAACGCCGTCGCCCTCGGCCAGGTGACGCCTGGGCCGGTCACCCACACCGTGGCGGTCGTCGGCTACGCCGCGAGTGGGATCGGCGGGGCGCTCTTCGCGGCTGCGATCGCCTTCGCTCCGTCGTTCTCGTTCATCCTGCTCGGCGCCGACCGCTTCGACCGACTCCTTGCCAACGTCCGCGTGCGCGCGTTCCTCGACGGCGCGGGTCCGGCCGCGATCGGCGCCATCGCCGGCTCCGCCCTCCCGCTCGCCCTGGCCCTCGACCGGCCGTGGCAACTCGCCGTGCTCGCCGGCGCGGCACTCGCCCTCATCGTCCTGAAGCGCGGCGTGGTGACGACGCTGCTGGCGGCCGGCGCCATCGGCGTCGCGATCGGCCTGGTCGGCGGGCCGCTGCCGCCGCTGTGACGGCCGGATCGCTTCGCGATCCGTCCCTGGGCGAGATCCGCCCAGCGGCGGGTCAGTCCGTCTGGCGGCCGAGCAACGCAGCGAAGCGGCTGATCTTGCCGCGATCCTCGTCGCTGAGGGCGCCTTCGTTCTCGACGAGGAGCGTCATCTGGCCGCGGCTGGTGGCCCACCGGCGGGCCTCGTCGCTGAAGGACTTGCCGATCCAGATGAGGGGCAGGCCGTGCGCATGCTTGCGGACGGTCGTCTCCTGGAGGTCCTGCGTGGCCTCGTGACGCAGCACCGTGACGGCCTCGACGCCGAGGGCGTGGGCGGCGTCGGAGATGGCATCGATCCCGCCGTCGTCGATGAGGAGGCTCACGTGGCCATCGGCGAGCATGTCGGAGGCCCAGCCGTCGGGGCTGCTGGCCAGGGCCGCGGGGCCGGTGACGAGACGGAAGATCGGCGTGCTCACGCGCCCCAGGGTAACGACTGGATCGCCGTCACAGAACGCACACCACCCGTCTGGGCCCCCGCGGCCTCGCCCGAAGGGACGAGATCGCCGCGGGGCGCCCTCCCGGGTGCCGCTGGGGCCGACCCGCCCCGGCCGTCGCTCAGGCCGACTCGTCCACGCGCGGCGACTTGTCCTGGAGCTCGTCGATGAGCTCGGAGGCATCGGCCTTCGTGAGCTCCGCGGGCACCTCGGCGCCGGCGTCCTGCGCCAGCGTCGAGACGTAGCTGAGCTGCGCCCCGGTGGCCGGTTCGTCGCCGGTGACCCAGTCCTTCGGATCCTTCTCCGGGCTGCTCGCGGACTGGCCGGTCGTGGAGGGGTCGGGCGTCTGCTGGTTGCTCATGCAGAGCACCCTAGGCGAACAGGTGTTCGCCTCAGTCTCGTGCGTCCGGTCAGGCTGGGGCGGCCGGCGTGACCACCACAGGAGACCGCAGGCGCGCGCCTGCAGGTCCCCGCCTAGGGCTCGACGCGCTGCAGCTCGCCGGTCGCGTTCGACGCGATGAACACCGCACCGTTGCGAGGATCCACGGCGACGGTGTTGGGCTGCTGCACCGTCGGTTTTGTGCCGACCTTGCGGGCCTCGCCGTCGATGGAGACCTCCACGAGTTCGTCGGCGCCGGAGTCGGTGACCCAGAGCCGCCGGCGCTCGACGTCGATCGCCAGCCCGTAGGGAGAACCACCGAGGTCGAGCCGGGCGACGGCCTTCAGTCGGGGCTTCGTCTCGTAGGTGAGAATCGCGCCGCCGCGCGTGTCGGCCACGAACACCCGGCCGTCGTCGCCCGCGACCGCATGCGACGGCCCGTACCCCGCGCTCTGCGACGGCCCGGACCGCAGCGTCGAGAGGTCGACGAGCGAGATCGTGTTCGCACGGACGCTCACGACGGCGACCTGCCCGCCACCGACATCGGCGACGCCGCCCGGCTGCACGTCGACGACGGCCGTCCCGACCAGGCGCCCGTCCTCCAACACGCTGAGGGAGTCGGCGTACTCGTCGGCGACGACGATCCGGCCGCCGGCCGCCGTGACGGCGTGCGGTTCCCGTCCGACCTTCGTCAGGCGAGGCTCGCCGCCCCGCGCGGGGACCTCGGCGAGCCGGTTGGCGTCCTCCATCGGCACGAGGAACCGGCCGTTCGCCACCGCGACGTGGCGAGGATCGGCGAGCAGCGGAACGGTGCGACGCACCTCGAGCGTCGACGCGTCCAGGATCGCGAAGCCGTGGGCGCGGTCGCGCAGGGCGATGCCGAGCAGGCCCGAGGCCGGGTCGACGGCCAGTCCCTCCGGTCGGCCGCCGAGCTTGACCACGCGGCCGGCCGGGGTCGGGCCACCGCCCTTGCTCGTCGCCGGCTCATACGCGGTCGGGGGAAACACGAGCGACGGCTGAGGGCCCTGGGCCGACGCGGCCTCGTCGCGATCGTCGCCGCCGCAGCCGCCGAGCCCGATCGCGGCCACAAGCGCCAACGCCGCAGCACTCGCCACGCCGCGCGTGCGCACGGAGGGCGTCGGGGGAAGCCGTCGATCGGAGGACGCTGGGATCGGCCGCATGCCGGGGCTACTCCCCGTCGACGCGCATGGGATCACCCAGCGCGTCGTCGCTGCCGGTCGACCCCGGCTTGGCTGGCGCTGGCGTCCGCCCCGCGCCCGACGCGGCTCCGGGTCCCGCCCCGCCCGACGCCCTTGCCCGCCCCCGTCGTTCGACGAACCCCCGCTCCCGCTCGGCGACCCAGTCCGGGCGACCGTGCTCACGCACGTGATGCGAGGAGATCTCGATCGTCACGAGCGCGGTGTGGAGGGCGCGGGCGGCGAGTTCCTCGGGGATCGCGGCGCCGTCGGTACGCAGCATGAGCGCGCCGACGCCGTTCCACAGGCCCCACAGGTAGACCACCGTCGCGTCGATCGGGGTGGCCGCGATCTCGCCGGTGTCCATGGCCTCCTTGAGGTCGGCGGCGATACCGAGCACCATCTTCTCGGTGCGCCTCGACATTGCCCGGTGGATCGCCTCGAACTCGGTGCTGGCATCAGGCTGGAGCACGCGCACCGCCGCAAAGCGCGCCGCGGCCGGATGATCGACGGCGAAGCGGAAGTAGGCCTCGCCGGCGGCGTGCACGCGCTGGATCGGCGACGCGACCCTGCGTGCCTCGGCCATCGCGACCTCGAGGGTGTCGAGCGCCTCCGAGATGAACGCGAGGACGAGCCCCTGCTTGCTGCCGAAGTGCGCGTAGAGCGCTCCGACCGACACGCCGGCGCGCTCGGCGATCTGCTCGACGGGCGTGGCGTTCACGCCCCCATCCGCGAACCGTTCGGCGGCCGCGGCGAGGATCGCTTGGCGCGTGCGCGCTTTGCGCCCGAGGGGGATCGGGTCGGAAGCCTGCTCGGTCCCGGGTGTGCGGTCGGTCAC
>JAURVW010000073.1 GCA_030655275.1 Solirubrobacteraceae bacterium | reverse complement strand
GTCGTCTGGATCGTGGCGCCGACGGTCTCGAGCCGTTTACGCAGGACCTCCCGAAACCGTTGCTCCATCTTCGACTCGGGATCGACGCCGACGACCGGCACGTCCGTGATCGGCCAGGCCTCGTCCTTCAGTTCGAGCTGGCCGTCGGCCGTCAGGATGTCCTCGAGCTGACGCTCGGCCTCGCTGCGGGCGACGAGGTGGATGCGACCCCAGTCGGCGAACGGCAGCAGGCACTTGTGGCACGCGAGCCGCCCCTGCTCCACGCAGTCGCAGTCGCGCACGACCTCGTAGGCCAGCCGCAGGATCTTCCGCAGCACGAGCGGGTCGGCCAGCTCGGCCAGGTAGCCGGTGCCGCCCGGGACGACGTCGTGCAACAGCACGGCGTCCGTCCCCGGGTTGCCGACGTCGGCGACGAGCTCGACCGACAGGTGGTCCGGGGCCCCGCCGATGTACTCCCGCAAGCCGAGCTTCACAGCCGCCACGATCGACGGGACGGCGTAGGCGTTGCCCATCGACACGAGCGGCGGCAGACGGAGCAGCAGGCCCTCCGTCTCGAGCGTGCGGCTCAGGACGAGGCTGTGGGTGTCCTCGGTCTCGGCCTTTCGCAGTCGGCACCACGGCCGGTGGTCCCGTGCGTTGTTGCCCCCTGCGTAGCTGTCGAGCTGGCCGCAGGCCTTACAGACCCGGAAGTACTCGGCCGCGTGCTCCCGGCCGGCGATCATCGCCGGGGCGCCCTGCCCATTGGCCCGGCCCAAGTTCAGCCAGCGTACCCGCAGATCCCGCACGTGCCGGGCGCCGAACCCATGGTGCTCGACGTACCACTCCCGCGTGACGTGCTCGGGCACCACGTCCGCGGTGACGGCGACCTCGAAGCGCACCCGGTCGCGCTCGTCGCGGGCATCGTCGATGGCGGCCTCCTCGCGCCGCATGGTCGACGACACGCGCCGCAGCTCGACCACGTCGAAGCGCTGGCCGGCGTCGGCGATGCCGGTCCCTTGGCACCGCGGGCACGTCGCGGGACCCTTCGCCCCGGTCACATCCTCCGTGTAGCCGCAGTCCGGGCACTGCACCCACGTGCGGACCGTCTCGCCGTCGGGCCCCAGGTCGACCGCGTCGATGCGAATCTGGTGGCCGCCGGCGTAGAACGTCGAGCCGGGCGCGAACTCGCGCAGGGCCAGCGCCGCGTTGCGCTGGTAGTCGTGAAACTCCGTCTCGAATGCGCCGGAATCGGGGTGCTGCCATGTGAGGCCG
>JAURVW010000677.1 GCA_030655275.1 Solirubrobacteraceae bacterium | reverse complement strand
TGGTAGTTACGGTCAAAACGCATCGTGGACCACGCAAATTTGCCTGTCATCCTCGGAATGCGTGGCCTCGAACGCACGCCAGTCGTCGGACGGAAAGTTGGCGTGAACCAGACCCATCGGCCCACCAACGCTTTCGATTTGGATGGTCAGCGGAAGAGCACGAAGTCGTTTGCCGACCCGGATCTGTTCAGCCTTCGATAGATCCAGCAACCAATCACCTCCGTCGCTCGTGAGTTTCAAAACTGCAGGCATCAATGGCGTAGTCGGACGCCACCATGAGCCCCACGACCGGCCGCTTCATCGAGCAGGCATTCCAAGCCGGCTCCGAACTAAATCACTCATAAAAAGTTCGTGTATGTCGTCATGCTCGATGGCATTGGTTTTGATGGCTGTGACTTTGTGGAAGCGAAGCGACTTGTCCACGAAGGCCAGCTTGTCATCCTCACGGAATTCTGACTTTCTATAGGGGTTGTAGTACTCTTTGCTGATGGCGCTGGCCTCAGGGAATAAGACAACATTGGTGCCAACTTCACCCGTCTGCACCGAGGGGAAAACCAAACCGTCAACTTGCTTGCCGAACTTTAGCCGCAAGTATTCAAAGACGACTTGAGTAGACAAGTAACTGAGGTCATCGTTGCGGCCCTTCGGCTTGGACATCTTCTTTACCAGCGACTTGATGAAAGTCTTCAGGTGCAAGGAATCGCGATATCCGTCATTGAAGATGGTGAGCTTAGGTGGTTCGACCAGCTTCAGCTTGGTCAAGTCCAAGAGTCTTAGTTGGGTGGTCGGGGTTATCGCACCGCTGACCACGTTGTCGCCCGTGATAGAGCGTATTTCGCTCAAGCATGTCTCCCTCTCCAAAGCGCAGTAGAGGGCTGATATGCCGTTGGGTGTCATTCGCTGGCTGCTGGCTTTGACCTTGGGTGTCGGGCCAAGCTCGGTGTTCGGGCTGGCCATAATTTTATTTGCCGCTTCAAAGGTCTGAGCGGTCCTGGCCCGGTACAGCAGTTCTCCCTTGTTGATGGTGCGAACCACATCAGGCTTCACCTTCTTCTCGACTCCCGTCAACATGCTGAATACCGAATCGAGGAAGCCCTCGGCATTGGGGTTGAAGAATCGGTGTGTATGCCTGATGCCGGCGATGAACTTCTCCCACTTGTTCTCGTAGATGTTCAGCTCAAGGTCGCCGTCATCGGAGTAGTAGTGCCTTTCATATCCTTCGTCGGTCTTCAGGTAAGGCTTGGGCAGGTACGCCATGAGATCATGAAAGTACATCTCATCGCCAAGCTCAAACCACTCGGACAAAACGATGTCGATGCCGTCTACCGCGACGT
>JAURVW010000070.1 GCA_030655275.1 Solirubrobacteraceae bacterium | reverse complement strand
TCGTGGACCTACGGGCACATCGTGGTCGACGAGGCGCAGGAGCTGTCGCCGATGCAGTGGCGCCTGCTGCTGCGGCGGGCGCCGTTGCGCTCGTTCACGATCGTGGGCGACGTGGCGCAGGCCTCGTCGGCCGCGGCGTCGACGAGCTGGTCGGAGACGCTGTCGCCGCTGGTGGGGGAGAACTGGCGGCTCGAGGAGCTCACGGTTAACTACCGCACCCCGTCGCAGATCGTGGATGCGGCGGAGCGAGTGGCGCTCGCCCACGGGCTCGCGGTGACGCGGTCGCGCTCAGTGCGCACGACGGACTGGCCCGTGCGCGCACTGCCGAGCACGTCGCTCTCTTCGCTCGCCGAGAAGGTCGTCGCCGAATTGGAATCGATGATGTCCACGGGCGGAACGGCGGCGGTCATCGCCCCCGCCTCACTCTTCGGCGCTCTCTCCGCCTCGCTCGCTGATTCCTTCGGCGATCAGATCGGCGTGGGCGTGCGGGGCCTCTCCCGGCCGATCGCCCTGCTCACCCCGGCCGACGCCAAGGGCCTCGAGTTCGACTCGGTCGTGGTCGTCTCACCCGCGGCCCTCCTCGCGGAGAACACGCGCGGGGCCTCGGCCCTCTACGTCGCGATGACCCGCCCCACCCAGCGCCTCACCCTCACCCTCGCCCCGGGCGAGGAGCCCCCCGCCGGCCTCTGACCGGCGTCACGGCGACAGCAGAGTGGCGAGCTGCGTCTCCACGCCGGGTGACACGGAGTTCGGCCCGCCGAGGACGACGATCCGGTAGGGCTTCAGTCGCTGGATGGCCTTACGCACCGTGTCAGGGATCGTGTCGGTGGTGACGAGCAGCACGGGCGCACCGATCGCCACGGCCGCAGCCGAACCGGAGAGTGCGTCGGGGAAGTTGCCGCCCAGAGCGATGTAGACCGTTCCGCTCGGGGGGTCGAAGCTCTTCTCCGAGATCGCGCCCGAGACGACGTAGCGATCCGCCCCGCCGATGCGGCTGACCGGGGCGATCGATTTCAGCGACTCCGCCACTGCGGCCGAGACGGAGTTCTCGCCACCCAGGACGACGATAACCCCGGGCTTCAGCCTGTCCAGCTCGGCTCGCACGCCCGCGGGAACGCCGTCCTTCGTGACCAGGAGAACCGGCCCGCCCTCTCGACCCGCCCGTGCCGACCCCGACAGCGCATCCGGAAAGTTCTCACCCGACGCGACGTACGCGACGCGCGCCGATCCGGGAGCGGGGAACGTCTTGGCCGAGATCGCCGCAGACACGACGTACCGGTCCGCGCCTCCGATCCGTGAGATATCCGCGCTGTACGCGCTGAGGGAGTTCTGAACTGTGGTCCCGACGGACGCCAAGCCTCCGAGGATGACGATCTTCCGTGGCCGCAGGCGCGCCAGTTCGGAGGCGACCGTCGCCGGGATCGAGTCCTTCATGACCAGCAGGACGGGCCCGCCGTTCAGTCCGGCCGCCACCGACCCCGAAAGCGCATCGGGGTAATTGGTCCCGGCAGCCACATAGGCCACAGCAGCGTCAGGCCCGAACGTGTCGGCTGAAATGGCGGCCGAGACCGCGTACCGGTCCTGGCCGCCGATCCTCTGGATGCGGCTCTGCGGGGCGTTGGCGAGATACACCTGACTGACCGAGACCTCGGCGTCGACGATTCCGGCTGCCGCGGAGTCGAAAGCGATCTTCAGGCCGTCCGCCGAAAGTGCCGGGTCTCCGGCATAGTTGTCGCGGAGGCCGTCCATCGGGTCGGCGTGGCGACTGCTGATCAACGTCGTCGTTCTCAGCGTTGTGTCGCGGAGGAACACCTGCCCCGCCTGATGGGTGTTGGCGTAGCTGAGGTTCGCCGCGACCGAGACGAAGGCGATCCGTCGTCCGTCTGCCGAGATCGAGGGACTGAGCCCCTCGCGATAGGCCGGCATACCGGTGTCTCCTCGCGTGCTGACCAGGATGTTCGGGCTCGCGGACGCGATGTCGCGGACGAAGACCTGCTTCTGGCCCCCATTGCCCGACAATCGATCGACGAGGAGATTCGTGGCCAACGACGAGAATGCGATATGCGTTCCGTCCGCGGAAAGCACGAGCGACTCGGACGCGTCGTTCGCCTCCTTCGCCCAGTCTGGGCTGGCGGTCACCAGCCGCGTGGAGCCGGTTGTCGCGTCATGCACGTATCCGTGATCGAAGGTGCCTGACACCGGTGTGGAGACCAGGTTGGTCGCGCTGGTCATGAAGCTCACCAGACGCCCGTCAGCCGAGATGGACGGGTTCCTCGTCTGAGCGTTGGAGAGATCGGGTGCGGGCGAGCGTGAACCGTCCTGCAGACTGACCACCCGGGTGGAGGAGGCCGTGCTCGGTGCGACGGTTGCCACGTACACCTGCGCCGAGGTGGGGGTCACCCCCGTCTGCAGATCTCTCGCGGTAGAGATGAAGGCAATGGTCGAACCGTCGGCGGATATCTTCGGCCAGTAGGAAGTGCCGTTCCCGCCCGCCGACAGCCCGGAGTTGAGGCTGACCATGCGGATCGTTCCCCCCGCCCGCATATCGCGAACGTAGACCTGCAACTGGCCACTGTCGGAATGGGACCCCGCGTCGATGTCGCTCGCTTGGGACGTGAAGGCGACCAGATTGCCGTCAGCCGAGATCGATGGTGCGAACGAATCGCTGTTTCCGCCGGAGCCAGAAGTCCCTGTGGCGGTCGAGACGAGCTCCACAGCGCCTGTGGTCATGTCACGGCGGTAGATCTGCCGCGTGTTCCATGTGCCCGACGGCGTGCTGGTCAGGTTCGTCGCCCTCGACGCGAAGGCGACGTACCGCCCGTCGGCCGAGACTGCCGCTTGACCCGAAGGCTGGTCAGCGGGAGCGCCTGCTGCCGTCAAGCTCACCAGACGGGTCGGGAGCGTCGAGGTCTCCGCAGAAGCGACAGTCGGCGACAAGAGAAGCCCGAGAATCGCAGCAGTAGTCGCTACAATCGCGCCGAAACGTGGAATTGCCATTGCTGTCCTCCTGCGGAGCGTCCGCCTTAGTAGCGCACGATTGATCAGATATGCCGTCGGGTGTCGCGAAAGAGCAGCCGTTTCGGGCTCAGCGGGCGAGCAGGTCGGCGAGTTGGGTCTCGACGGCCGGCGAGACCGAGTTGGGGCCGCCGAGGATGACGATGCGGTGGGGCTTCAGGCGTCGGATCTCGTCGCGTACCGGGTCGGGGATTCCGTCGGTGGTGACGAGCAGCACGGGTGCCCGGCTCGCCACGGCCGCCGCCGAACCCGACAGTGCGTCGGGGAAGTTGCTGCCGAGGGCGACGTAGACGGTGGCGCTCGAGGGCTGGAACCGTGTCGCGGAGATCGCGGCCGAGACGGCGTAGCGGTCGATGCCACCGATGCGGGTCACAGGAGCGATCGCCTTCAGGCCGTCGGCAACCGCTGCCGAGATGGAATTCT
>JAURVW010000043.1 GCA_030655275.1 Solirubrobacteraceae bacterium | reverse complement strand
ACGTGGATGATCGTGCTGCCCGGTGTCGAGGTGGTGTCGAAATCGAGGTAGTTCTGCAGGTTGCCGGCGTCGGTGCCCGCCTTCGCTTCGCCTTGCAGCAGGTCGCGCAGGTCGAGCACGTCGCCGCCGGCGTTCGGCGCGGCGATGCTGAAATCCTTGATGGTGTCGGTCGGCGGCGCGCCGGCCGGGCCGCGGTCGGCGAGCACCCAGGCGAAGACATCGCTGCCGGCGCCGCCGGTGATCTGGTCGCTGCCCGCGCCGCCCTGGATCCAGTCGTTGCCGGCACCGGCGTCGATCGTGTCGTTGCCGCTGCCGCCCACCAAGATCTCGCTCGCCGCGGTGCCGTTCAACGTCGAGCCCTGCACGCTGTTGACGAGCACGTGGCCGGCGTCCTGCGCGATGCCGTCGCTGACGGTGTAGTCGAACGAGGTCGGATGCGCCGAGCCGGTCGGCTTGATCGACATCCAGAGCTCGTAGTTGCCGTCGTCCTGGAGGATGCCGCTCGGGTTGTTGTTGAAGCCGGTGACGTTGACGTAGTAGTAGCCGTCGGCCGCGGCGGTGTGTTCGAGGTACGCGTCGAGCGTGTTGCCGTGGTAGCCGCTCTTGACCGAACCGGCACCACCGACGCCCGGGGCGACATCGTCGACCTCCTTCAGCAGCGCGCCGTTCGCGTCGTAGAGCTGCAGCAGGGTGTCGACCGAGTTCTGGTCGGTGCCGATGTTGGTGCCGCCGCTGTCGGCGCCGTCGATGTCGAGGATCAGCTTCTCGCCGGCATACAAGTAGACCTTGATGAAATCCTGGTCGGTGACCGCCGGCGTGTTGTCCTGGTCGTCGATGCGGCCGGTCCACTTGAAGCTCGGCAACGTCGGGTCGGCGAGGAAGGTCTGGTCGGCGCCGTTCGCCTGGCCGAAGCGCCCGCGCGCCACTTCATAGGCATTCGCGATGCTGTTGTTCAGCGGGTTGGCTTCGGAGTCGTTCGGGAACAGCGGCGCTTCGGGCTGCACTTGCGCGGTCACGCCGAGGGCCGCCGTGTCCTTGAAGACGACCGGGTTCGTGCCCGAGACCGTGCCGTTGACGGCGTTGGAACTGCCCGCGACGCCGAGCACGGCGTTGCCGTCGATGTCGGTGTCGTTGCGGGTCAGCGCGCCGCTCGCGAGCGCGATCGGCTGGCCGGCGGCGACGTTCGTGATGACCACGTCGTCGACGGCGACGGGGGCGTCGTTGGTGCCGCTGATCGTCACGGTCACGTTCGCGGTCGTGCCGTCGATGCTCTTCACCGCGAAGACCTCGTTCGGCAAGGTCTGGCCCTGGCCGAGCGCCTGCACCGCCGGGTCGGCGTTGTTGAGCGCGTAGGTCCAGTGGCCGGCGGCGTCGAGGTTGAAGGTGCCGTGGGCGCCGGCGATGTTGGCCTGCGCGACGAAGGCGGCCTGGCCCGCATCGGGGTCGACGATCGTCAGCGTGCCGCTGGCAGCGAGCGTCACGTCTTCCTTCGTCGCGCCGCTCGTCGTGCCGCCGATGACCGCGGCGTCGGGCTCGGGGGTGACGCTGAGCGTCAGCGTCGAAGTGCTCGTCGCCGCGCCATCCGAGACCGTGTACGTGATGACCGGAACCGCGCCGTTGTAGTCCTTTGCCGGCGCGAAGGTGTACGAGCCGTTGGCGTTGAGCGTGAGCGACCCCACGTTGGCGATCGCCGCGGTCGAGCCGGCCGCGAACGTGCCGGCGATGCCCGCGATCGCGAACTGCGTGACGGTCAGGGTGGGCGAGTCGACGTCCTTGTCGTTCGCGAGCACGCCGTTCGAGGCACTGACGGCGAGCGTGACGTCTTCCTTCGTCGAGTTGACGTCAGGAAGCAAGGTCGGTGCGTCGTTGATCGCCTTGACTTCGATCAGCGCGTGCGTGACGTTGCTGTTCGCGGCGCCGTCGTTGACCGTGATCGTGATGTCGCGCGTATCGACCGAGATGGTGTCGCTGCTGTTGCTGAAGCGGATGCTTCGCAACGCCGCCTCGTAAGCGGCGAGCGTGGCATTGCCGGAGAGCTGGAGGATGCCGGTGACCGGGTCGTAGACAGCGGCCGTGATGCCGGCCGGCAGGCCGCTGGCCGACAGCACGTCGCCCGCCTTCACGTTGGTGATGTGGATGGTCGCGCTGGTCAGCGTGGTCGAGTCGACATCGGCGATG
>JAURVW010000042.1 GCA_030655275.1 Solirubrobacteraceae bacterium | reverse complement strand
TGCAGCCGTGCGCGATCGTGTCGCAGCCGGTCTTACGGGCGATCTCGACGGCGAGCTTGGCGATCAGCGGCCGGCCGAGCGACGTGAAGAGCGGGTAGTTGAGGCCGTAGATCGCGTTGGCCTTGATGGCCGGGATGATGTACTCGTTGGCGAATTCCTCACGCGCGTCGATCGTGTAGGTCTCGACGGCGCCGAGCATCTTCGCCTTGTCCTCGACCTCCTGGTAGTTCTCACCGGGCTGGCCCAGGTTCACGGTGAGGGTGACGACCTCCGCGTTGTACTGGTCCTGGATCCACTTGAGCATCACCGACGTGTCGAGGCCGCCCGAGTACAGCAGGCATACGCGCTTGACCTCTTCGGGCTTCGCCTCGTACGAAGCGGTCGGCGGGTACGCGGTCTGCGGCTGTTCGGTCATGCGGTCTGCCTGAGCGGGTGCGGGTGTGACGGGGGTCGCGCAGGCGCCGGAGCGGGCGCCGAGCACTTGCGTCCCAGGGTATTGACCGCGCGTGGCGGGCGGAGTCCGGGCCGGGGGCCGGCGCCTCGAACGGCCGCAGAAGCGCGCTTCTTCGCCCTCGGGGGCGGACGCGAGCCCGCTTCGCTCATCCGAGATTCAGGCGATCAGGATTCCAGTTCTCGGTAGGAGCAACCGATAACGGGGGCACTCCCCATTTCTCCTGCCGGGTCAAGGAAGACTCCCCCAGCCGTGAAGCCCCATCGTTCCCCCCTCTCCTGTGCCGCCCTCGCCGTCCTCGCGCTCGCGGCGATCGCCCCGACCGCCAACGCCGCGACGGCAGACGCCTCCCTCACCGGCGGCACCCTGTCGTTCATCGGCGGCACGCCCGGAAACGTCACGTTCCCGAGCGTCGCACTCGACGGCACCAACAAGACCACCACGCAGACGCAGCCGTTCAACGTCAGCGACGCCCGCGGCAGCGGCGTCGGCTGGAACATCACGGCGACGTCGACGAACTTCGTGAGCGGCGGCAACAGCCTCCCGAACCAGCCGCGCATGCTGACCGCCCCGACGGCCACCTGCGACTCCGGCGTCACCTGCACCCCGGCGACGATGAGCGGCGTGAGCTACCCGTACCTCCTGCCGATGGGCGGGACGGCCCCTCCGGCGACGCGCATGTTCAACGCCAACACCGACACCGGCCTCGGTGCGCAGACCATCACCCCGAGCTGGCAACTCTCGATCCCCGCCTACGCACGCGCAGGCAACTACACCTCAACGTGGACCTTCTCGCTCGTCAGCGGGCCGTAGCGCTGGGGGCCACGCTCGTGGCCCTCTCGTTCCTGCCCTCCGCCCCCGCCCAAGCAAGTCTCGCCGATGGTTTCGGCGTTCGTCCCGTCGTACCGCGCGGGGCCGACACGCCCCCTGCCTACTTCGAGCTCGAAGTGAAGCCGGGGCAGGTGCTCACCCGTTCGGTGGTCACCTCCAACGGCTCCAAGAAGCCGATGACCTACCGCATCGACAGCGTTGACGGACTCTCCGGTCAGACCTCCGGCGTCGTCTATGCCAACCGGCAGGACGTGCGCAAGGAGGCCGGAGACTGGATCGAGGTCGATTCAAAGGCCGTAACGCTCGCGCCGGGTGCGACGAAGCGTCTGCGCTTCACGGTCCGCGTACCGAAGAACGTCCGCAATGGCGACCACCTCGCCGGCATCGCGTTCGAGGACACCGAGACGTCGTCGACGAAGTCGAAGTTCTCCGTCAAGCAGGTCATCCGCGTCGTCATGGGCGTGCAGTTCAAGATCAAGGGCGGCAAGCCGGCCCAGGTCGCGCTGAACTCCGTCAAGCTCCAGCCGCTCGCCGATCTCCAGGTACCGTCGGCCGTGCTGCGGATCGGCAACCGTGGCGACAAACTCTGCAAGCCGAAGGTGCGCGTCACGCTCACGTCGGCGTCGGGCAAGGAGACCGTCTCCGAGAACCAGCTCGACACGCTCCTCGCGCACGACAAGATCTCCTACCCGCTCACCTTCAAGGGCGCCCTGGAGGCTGGCGAATACGAGGCCAAGGCCGACGTGACCGAATGCGGGGACCCGCAGTCGCTCACGACCCGCGCCACGCTCAAGGACGACCTCACCGGCGACCTGCCCCCGGCGACCACCCCCTCCGTGACCACCATCAAGGAGTCGAGCGGACTGCCGCTGTGGGCGGCGATCCTCATCGCCGTCGGCGGAGCGCTCACCGGCGTGAACCTCCTGCTCTGGGCCCAGCGCCGCCGCGGGCGCCCCGACGCCTCGGCGTAGGGCACCGAACGCGGTCAGGCCAGCGCCCTACGACGGCGAGCGACCCCGCCGCGACCTAGGCCAGTAGGCGGCCCAAACGCGCGAGCGCGTCGTCGATCTCGGCCTCCGTCACCACGAGCGGTGGCAGGAGCCGAACGGTTGCGGGACCGGTCGCGTTCATGAGGAGCTGCTCCTCGGCGATCGCGCGCAGGACGAGCTCCGGGGCGCCGCCGCCATCCAGGTCGAAGCCGACCATGAGGCCTGCCCCGCGCACCTCGGTGACGCCGGGCAGGCGGCCGATACCGTCGCGCAGCCGAGCGCCGAGCCGCTCGGTCGCGGCGGGTAGCGCCGGATCCATGAGCACGTCGAGCGTGGCATGGGCGGCTGCGGCGATGATCGGTGAGCCCGCGAACGTGGAGCCGTGGTCGCCGCGCTGCAGCGCACCGGCCAGCTTGGGGCCCGCGATGAAGGCGCCGATCGGAAAGCCGCCGCCGAGCGCCTTCGCCGTGGTGAGCGCGTCCGGGACGACCGGCGTCGACTGAAAGCGCCACAGCGGGCCGGTGCGGCCGAGGCCGGTCTGGATCTCGTCGAAGATCAGGGCGGCACCGACGCGATCGCAGGCCTGGCGGGCCGCGACGAGCACGTCGTCGGGCACGACGTGCACGCCCGACTCACCGCGGATCGGCTCGATCAGCACGGCGGCGGTGCGCTCGGTGACGGCGTTCGTGATGCCGTCGGCGGTCGGCTCGGCAACGACGAAGCCGGGCACGAGCGGCGCGAACGGCGCCTGCTTGGCCTCCTGCGGCGTCGCCGAGAGCGCGCCGTAGGTGCGGCCGTGGAAGCCCTCACGTACGACGACGAAATCGCCGGCGAGCTTCGCGCGGCGGGCAAGCTTGAGCACGCCCTCGATCGCCTCGGCGCCCGAGTTGCAGAAGAACACCTTCGAGCCGTCGCCGAGCGAGTTCGTCGCGAGCCGCTCGGCCAGACGCAACGCCGGCTCGCTGTGCACGAGATTGCTCACGTGCAGCAGCGTCGCCACCTGCGCCTGCACGGCCGCCACGACCTTCGGGTGGCAGTGGCCGACGTTGCTGACCGAGATGCCGGCCAGGAAGTCGAGGTACTCCGTGCCCTCGGCATCCCAGAAGCGTGTGCCTTCCCCGCGGACGGCGTCGAGCGGCAGGCGCGCGTACGTGTCGATCGTGAACTGATCGTCGAGCGATTGGAGGTCGGCCAGGCCGGCCGCGACGCCGCCCGGCGCCCAGGCGCCGCCCGTGAGGTTGGACTCGGAGGAGGTGGTCATGGGTCAGGCCGCCGGGGTGATCTTGGTGCCGATGCCGTCGTCGGTGAAGAGCTCGAGCAGCACGGAGTGCGGCACGCGCCCGTCGATGATGTGGGCTGCGGAGACGCCGCCGTGGATCGCGTCGACGCAGGCGCGGAGCTTCGGCACCATGCCGCCGGTCACCTCGCCCTGGATTGCCCGCTCGACGGTGTCGGCGTCGACGGTCTGGATGAGGGTCGACTCGTCCTTCGCGTCGCCGAGCCAGCCCGCGACGTCCGTCAGGAACACGAGTTTGTAGGCCTTCAGTGCACGGGCCAGCGCGCCGGCGGCCTCGTCGGCATTGATGTTGTACGAGTTGCCCTCGCGGTCCGCGCCGACGGACGCGATCACCGGGATGTAGTCCTCGGCGACGTGCTCGACGACGCCGATGTCGACGCGGTCGATCTCACCGACGAAGCCGATGTCGGTGCCGTCGGGCGCCGCGCGGCGCTTGCAGCGGAACAGCTGTCCGTCGTCGCCGGAGAGGCCGACCGCGGGCTGGCCCTGGCGGCCGATCCGCAGCACGATCTCCTTGTTGACCTTGCCGACGAGCACCATCTTCGCGATGTCGACGGTGTCGGCATCGCTCACGCGCAGGCCACCGACGAACTCGGTCTCCTTGCCCAGGCGCGTCATGAGGCTGGTGATGGCCGGGCCACCGCCGTGCACGATGACGGGGTTCATCCCGACGTACTTGAGCAGCACGATGTCGCGGGCGAACTCCTCCTCGAGTTTGGGGTCGGTCATGGCCGCCCCGCCGTACTTGATGACCACCGTTCGCCCGTGGAACTCCCGGATGTAGGGAAGTGCCTCGAGCAGGGTGCTGATATCGCGCATCCCTCTCCTCTAGGTGGTGTATTCGCTGTTGAAGCGTACGTAGTCGACGGTGAGGTCGCAGAAGTAGCGCAGGGCTTCGCCGTCGCCGGGGAAGCCGACCTCGATCTCGACGAGCTCTTGCTCGGCGGCGGCCTTGGCGTCGGCGTAGTCGAAGCGCGCGGCCTGGTTGCGGCTGCAGACCTTCACGCCGCCGAACGACACGTCGAAGGGCACCTCGCCACGGCCGGCGAGCGCGTGGCCGGCGGCCTGCACGATGCGGCCCCAGTTCGGATCGGCGCCGGTGAGCGCGGTCTGCACGAGCGGCGAGGTGCCGATCGCGTCGGCGACCTTCTCCGCGGCGTGGCCCATGGCGTCGCCGCCCGTCACCTTCACGCGGGCCAGGCGCGTGGCGCCCTCACCGTCGGCGATGAGCTGCAGGGCGAGATCGAGCATCACGTGGTCGAGGGCGCCCTGGAGCAGCGCGTCCTCGTCCTTGTCCTGCGGGGAGACACCAGAGCGACCGGAGGCCTGCAGGATCGCGGTGTCGTTCGTCGACATCTGCCCGTCGACGGAAACACGGTTGAAGGTGTCGATCAGCGCGTTGGAGAGCAGGCGGTCGCACTGGCCTTCGGAGAGCTTGGCGTCGGTCTGCACGAAGCAGAGCATCGTCGCGAAGCCCGGGTGGATCATCCCGGCGCCCTTCGCCTGCGCGACGAACCGCACGGTGCCGCCGCTGAGCTGCACGTCGACGGCGGCGTG
>JAURVW010000029.1 GCA_030655275.1 Solirubrobacteraceae bacterium | reverse complement strand
GTGAGCATCGCGGCCTCGTCGGAGAGGATGTCGCCGAAGAGGTTCTCCGTGACGATCACGTCGAAGCTCGACGGGCGCGAGATGAGCTGCATCGCGCAGTTGTCGACGAGGACGTCCTCGAGCTCGACGGTGGGGTAGTCGACCGCGACCTCGTGCACGACCTGGCGCCACTGGCGGGAGGTCTCGAGCACGTTGGCCTTGTCGACGGAGGTCAGGCGGCCCGAGCGGCGGGCGGCGAGCTCGAAGGCGACGCGCGCGATGCGCTCGACCTCGTCCGTGGTGTAGCTGCAGAGGTCGCTGGCGGACGTCGCGGTGCGGGTCTTCTCGCCGAAGTAGATGCCGCCCGTGAGCTCGCGGACGACGACGAGGTTCGTGCCCTCGATGATCTCCGGCTTGAGCGCCGAGGCACCGTAGAGCGCCGGCAGCGGGCGCACGGGGCGCAGGTTCGCGAAGAGACCGAGTTCCTTGCGCAGGCCGAGCAGGCCCTGTTCGGGGCGCGGGGCGTTCGGATCGGTCGTGTCCCACTTGGGGCCGCCGACGGCCGCGAGGAGGACGGCGGAGCTCGCCTTGCAACCCGCGAGGGTCTCGTCGGTGAGGGCGGTGCCGTGCTCGTCGATGCTCGCGCCACCGAAGAGGTACTCCTCGAACTGGACATTGGTGGCGCCGAGGAGCTCGGTGAGGGCCTGGACCGCAGGGGCGGCGATCTCGGGGCCGATGCCGTCGCCGGGCAGGACTGCGATGGTCGTCATAGGGACAGGAGGCTATTGCCCGGGGATCGTCGGTGTCGGCCCGGCGTGAGGCGCCCCTGATCGGGCCCCGGAAAGAGCTCTGGCCCCATCCGCACCGTGTGTGCAGATGGGGCCGGAGCCGGGGACATGGTTCGCCTGCGCCCTCAGGAGAGAATGAGGGAGCGGTGTCGGGACCAGGGTTCGAGGGTGCCGGACGCACGAGGGACATTCGTGCGTCCGATCCCTCAGCCGAGGAGACGATGAGGTCTGCTCGACGGGACACTTGACTCTGTGAGTGCTGTCACTGACCTTACGGGAAGGCGTTGCGTGATGGAAGTCGCACAAGGCCTTACTGAGCAAGGGTCAATAGCCCATTACGAAGTGTGGTCCCCATCACGCTGTTACATCGCCCGCCACCCAGCGACGACCGCGAAACGCCACGCCTTGAAGACGCATTCCACCGTGTCGTAACCCGCGGCGTGCAGCCAGCCCAGCTGGTCCTCGAGCGTGACGTGCTGGTCGATCGACCACCGCTCCCACGCCTGCGCCTCGGCCTCCGGCGTGAACCCGCCTGCGCGGGCGTGGACGAGCTCGCGCTCCAGGAAGTGGTCCTCCAGCCACTGCGCGGGCGCCTTCAGCTGCTCGGCGTTGACGAACACGCCGCCCGGCGCCAGGCGCTCCCGGGCCGCCGCGTACACACGTGCCTGATCAGCGGGATCGAGGTGGTGGATCGCCAGGCCGGACGCGATCACGTCGTACGGACCTTCCGGCAGGTCGCCGAGCAGGTCGCCTTCGAGCACCGTGTTCTGGTCGGCAATGGAGGAGAAGCGCTCGCGCGCCTGCGCGAGCATCCCCGGTGCCTCATCGAGCAGCGTGAGCTGCGCGCCGGGCAGCGCCTGGGCCAGGACGGCCGTGAGGAGACCGGTCCCTGCGCCCAGGTCGAGCACGCGGATCGGGCCGCCATCTGCGCCCGTCGTGCGACGGGTACCGTCCGCCGTCAGCGAGACGGCCTCCCCCGCCGCCGCGTAGTACGCGTCGAACGGAGAGATGAGCAGGCGACGCTCGGAGTCGTACTGGGTCGCCCACCGATCGAACCAGGCACCGCCACCGGCGCCCTCCTGATCGTGGGCCCCGGTGGAAGTGCTGGTCATGGTCGATCCTCTAGGTGAACTGCAGCGTGTTGGGGCCCGAGCGCTCGCGCTCGGCTTCGTAGGCGTCGATCGCGTCGCCCTGCGTGAGCGTGAGCGCGATGTCGTCGAGGCCGTTGAGAAGGCGGTGCCTGATCTCCGCGTCGAACTCGAACGGGAAGGTCTTCCCGCCGGCGCGGACCTCCTGCGCCTCGAGGTCGACGACCGCCGAGTCCTGCGCGGCGACGAAGTCGACGTCGTCGGCCTCCAGGACGACCGGGAGCAGACCGATCTTCGGCGAGTTGCCGCGGAAGATATCGGCGAAGGACTTCGCGATGATCACGCGGAAGCCGAAGTCCTCGAGCGCCCACGGGGCGTGCTCGCGGCTCGACCCGCAGCCGAAGTTCACGCCCGACACGAGGATCGGGTTGACCGGCACGTCGAAGCCGGGCGTCTCCTTGATGTCGGCGAAGAGGTGCTCACCGAAGCCGGAGCGCTCGATCTTCTTCATGTAGCGGGCGGGGATAA
>JAURVW010000028.1 GCA_030655275.1 Solirubrobacteraceae bacterium | reverse complement strand
TCGTGGCCGAGGCGGTCCTGGCCCCGGTCGCGCTGCCCCGCGAGACGAACTCCGCGATGGACGGCTTCGCCGTCCGCTCCGCCGACGGCGCCCAGGCGGCCGCCGCCATCGTCGGCGAGAGCCGTGCCGGCGTCCCGTTCGCGGACACGATCGGTTCCGGCGAAGTGGTGCGCATCGCGACCGGCGCGACGCTCCCGAGCGGCGCCGACGCCGTCGTGAAGGTCGAGGACACCCGGCAGGAAGGCGACCGGGTCGCGCTGCCAGCCGTCGCCGCGGCCAACAACGTCCGTGTCGCGGGGGAGGACCTCGCGCTCGGGCAGCTGATCATCGCCGCCGGCACGCGCCTGGCTCCGCACCACCTCGTCGCGCTCGCCGCCGCCGGGGTCGCCGTCGTCGACTGCCACCGTCGCCCGCGGGTCTCCGTCGTCGTCACCGGCGACGAGATCGTGTCGCCCGGCGAGCCCGTCGGCCCCGGCCAGGTCACCGACGTCCACGGCATCGCGCTGCCGGCGCTCGTCCGCGCCGCGGGCGGAGAGGTGGGGGAGGTCCTCCACGCTCCCGACCGCCCCGGCGTGCTCACCGACCTCCTCACCGGGCTGGCCCCCTGCGACATCGTGCTCGTGACCGGTGGCCTCTCGGTCGGCGAGCACGACCACACCAGGCCGGCGCTCGAGGCCCTCGGCGTCGAACTCGTGGTGCAGCGACTGCTCCTTCGCCCCGGGCAACCGACGGCGATCGGCGTCCGCTCCACGCCCGATCAGCTCTGGTTCGGACTGCCCGGCAACCCGGTCTCGGCGTTTGCCGTCTCCGCGCTCTTCCTCGTTCCCGCGATCCGCTCGCTCGAGGGCGCCGCGCCGTCGCCGTTCGCGACCCGTCGAGCACGTCTCGCCGAGCCCGTCCGCCCGGACGACACCCGCTGGCTGGCGCTGCGCGCCGTGGCCGCGGGAGAGGGCATGGTCGTGCTGCAGGGACAGGCGTCGCACATGGTGAGTGCGCTCGCGGAGGCCAGTGCCCTCGTGCTCCTGCAACCCTCGGACGAGGTCCTGCCAGCCGGCGCACTCGTCGACGTACTCGACCTCGAGGCCCTGCAGGCGGCGGGAGTCCCGGCATGACCTCCGCCGCCACCATCACCATCACGCTCCGCCTGTTCGCCCAGGTGCGGCGCTCCGCGGGCGTCTCGACCGTGGAACGCGCGGTCCCCGCGGGCACGCGCGCGGGCGAACTCGCCGCGACCGTCCTGGAGGAGCTGGGGCTCGAGGGGCTGGCCGGCAGCATCGTCCTGGCGGTCAACGGCGACTTCTCCGACCCGGACGTCGTCCTGCGCGACGGCGAATGGCTGTCGATGGTGCCGCCGGTGAGCGGTGGCGCGCCCGACGCCGACGGCCCGACCCTCGCGCCGGGCCTCGTCGACGTGCGCATCACCGAGGAGCCCCTCGGGGCCGACGCCGCCCTCGCGGCCGTCTCCTCCCGCGCGGCCGGAGGGACGGTCCTCTTCCAGGGCACCCCACGTGACGTCGACGCGCTCGAGTTCGAGGCCCACGCCGAGCTCGCCGAGCGCGAGCTGCGCCGCATCGGCGCCTCCCTCCTGGAGCGCCACGGCCTCACCGCCATCGCCCTGCACCACCGGCTGGGACTCGTGCCCGTGGGGGAGAACGCGATCCTGATCGCTGCCGCCTCGCCACACCGCGGGCCAGCGTTCGCCGCCGCCGCCGAGGCGCTCGACGAGATCAAGTCCCGCGTGCCGATCTGGAAGGCCGAGGTCGTCGGCGATGCCCGGGCGCCCGTCGAGGGCGAGGTCGTGAGCGGCGTGCGCACGGTCGCCGAGGCTGCGGCGGGCGACGACATCGTCTCCGAACCCCCCGTCGCCGTCGCCGTCGCCGCGACCGCCGGGCCGACCGCGGTCGGCGATCCAGCGCCCACGCTCACGCACGTCGATGCCGACGGCGCGGCCCGCATGGTCGACGTGTCCGACAAGGCCATCACCGACCGCACCGCCCGGGCCGTCGCGACGGTCCGCGTCTCACCGCGCACGGCCCACCTCGTGGCGACCGGCAGCGGGCCGAAGGGGGAGGTGCTCGCCACCGCGCGTCTCGCGGGGATCATGGCCGCCAAACGCGCTGCCGAGCTCGTCCCGCTGGCCCATCCCCTGCCGCTCACGAAGGTCGACGTCTCGGCCTCCGTCGACGAGGAGGCCGGCCTCGTCCACCTGGAGGGATTCGCTCGCACCACGGGGAAGACGGGCGTCGAGATCGAGGCGCTCACCGCCGTCCTCGTCGCCGCGCTCGTGGTCTACGACATGGTGAAGGCCGTCGAGCAACACGCGATCATCGACGACGTGCGCGTGGTCGAGAAGGCCGGCGGTCGCCGCGACTTCAAGGTCGACCGGCCGGCGTTGGCCTCACCGCCGAAGGACGGGGAGGAGGCGGCGAGCCACGCACCCACGCGCCGTCCGCTCGCGATCGCGGCGATCCACGTGTCCACGAGCCGCACCGCCGGCACGCGGCCGGATGCTGCCCGGCCGGCCCTCGCGGCGTTTGCCGAGCGGACGGGGTGGACGGTCGTGCACGAGACGATGGTGGCCGACGACCGCGCCGCAATCGCCGAGGCGATCCGGGACGCCGCCTCGGGGCCGGGCGTCGAGGCCGTCTTCACGCTCGGCGGGACCGGGGTCACGAGCGACGACGTCACCCCGGAGGCGACCGGCGACGTGATCGAGCGGACCATCGACGGCCTCGCCGAAGCGCTTCGGGCCGCGTCACTCGCGATCACGCCGATGGCCGCGCTCAGCCGCGGGATCGCTGGAATCCTGGGCGAGACCGTGGTAGTGAACCTGCCAGGTTCTCCCAAGGCGTTGGCCGAACTGGAACCCCTGCTCAGCGCCGTTTTGCCACATGCCGCGGCGCAGGCCCGCCGCCGTCCGCAGGGCGACTGAGCGCCGCGGGGAGGCCACCCGGACAGCCCCGCGGCTCTGGTGTTGCTACATTCCCTCGTCACATGCCGACTACGAGCCAGCTCGTCCGCAAGGGCCGCACCGACAAGCCTCGCAAGCTCGCCACCCCGGGCCTCAAGTCCGGGAAGGGCGCTAAGAAGAAGGTCGCCGCCCCGCAGCGGCGCGGTGTTTGCACCCGCGTGTACACCACGACCCCGAAGAAGCCGAACTCGGCGCTGCGGAAGGTTGCGCGTGTTCGCGTCTCCTCCGGCATCGAGGTCACGGCGTACATCCCGGGTGAGGGCCACAACCTTCAGGAGCACTCCGTCGTGCTCGTCCGTGGTGGGCGTGTCAAGGACCTCCCGGGTGTGCGCTACAAGGTCGTACGCGGCACGCTCGACGCCGCTGGCGTTTCGGACCGCAAGCAGGCCCGTTCGCAGTACGGCGTGAAGAAGAAGTAACAGGACTCCATGCCCCGTCGCGCAGCAGCACAGATCCGGCCGATCGAGCCGGACTCCGTCCACCGTTCCCGAGTCGTCACGCAGGTCATCAACCGCGTGATGCTCGATGGGAAGAAGTCGACCGCCGAGAAGATCGTCTACGAGGCGCTCGACATCCTCGCGTCGAAGACCGGTGGAGACGCCCTCGAGCAGCTCGAGCTCTCCCTCGTCGAACTCACCCCGCAGCTTGAAGTTCGCTCCCGCCGTGTCGGCGGTGCGACCTACCAGGTCCCGGTCGAGGTTCCCACGCGCCGTTCGCGCACCCTCGCCGTCCGCTGGCTCGTCGAGTTCGCCCGTCAGCGCCGCGAGCGCACGATGGCCGAGCGCCTCGCCGGCGAACTTCTCGACGCGCAGTCCCACCAGGGCGGCGCGTACAAGCGGAAGGACGACATCTTCCGCA
>JAURVW010000026.1 GCA_030655275.1 Solirubrobacteraceae bacterium | reverse complement strand
GCCATGAGCACGCCCGCGGTGATCCCGGCGGCCAGGCCGGCGACCTCACGGGCGAGCAGGCCGGTCAACCAGACGAGCCCGCCGGCGGCCAGGAACTCGACGGCCACGAGCCCTCGGTCGGCGTCCGCGCCGAGCGGCGAGAGCACCGCCCCGATCAGATTCGACAGCACGTGCGGCGTCGTCGTGCCGCTCTGTGCCAACGGCGCGGCGGCGACGAGGTCGCGGCCCCAGGCCAGCGACCACATCGCGTCGAGGCTCACGTAGCCACCGCCATAGGCCACCCACAGCACGAGGCCGATCAGCGCCGCGGCCCCCAGCTGCACCGGCCAGGCCGGCATGGGAGAAGGCCCCGCGCCTGCTCGCGCAGGGTCGGCGACGGCGCTCTCCCCAGAACTCCCAATGCTGTGCATCCGGCGCCAGTCTGTCAGATGAACGTCGAGTCGACTGTGGCTCAATACGAGCCTGCCGACCCTATGTCAGAAAGCGGTGTGAGGGTTGCATTCCCCATACCGTCGACTGTTATTCTCGACCAGCCTCCGCCGTCCCCCGCCGGCGTTGCACTGATCCAGCGCACCCACCACTAGGCGCAGCACCTGATGGCTACACCGAACTCGCCGCAGTCGCGGCGTACATTCCTTCAACGAGGCTCCGTCGCCATGGCCGGTACGGCCGTCGCGGGTGGTCTCCCCGCGCTCGCGCTCGGCGCCGAGCAGGCGTTCGCGGCCGACGAGACCGCCGCCAACCCGGTCGTCGCGGAGAACCAGAAGTCCGACCCGTCCACCTGGACCGACAAGTTCCGTGTCGCCAACGTGTCGTCGATGGTGGTCGGCTTCGCACGTCAGCCCTCGGTCAACCTCGGTGAGGACATCGTCATCTCGGCGTCCGGCCCGAACGCCTACCTGCCTTCGGTCGAGAACCCGAACGAGACCGTCGCGGTCGAGCTCTACCGCCTCGGCTACTACGGCGGCAAGGGTGGCCGCCTCGTGTGGAAGTCCCCCGCGGTCTCCACCTGGCAGAAGCTCGACGCGAACGGCAACCAGGCCAATGACTGGGATGGCGGCGTCGAGCCCGGCTGGGCCCCGCTCCAGCCCGACACCGGTCTCTACGGCTGCGCGAACAACCGCAACGTCCTCTCCATCCCCGGCTCGGTCGTCCCCTCCTCGGGCGTCTACCTGATCAAGCTCAAGGGCACCTGGCACGACTTTCCGCCGAACGCGCCGTCCGTACCCGCCTCCGGTGAGTCCCACGCGATCGTGATCGTCCGCGACGACGGGCGTCCGCGAGACATCCTCGCCGTCCTGCCGACGAACACCTGGCAGGCCTACAACTACTGGGGCGGCCGCTCGCTCTACACGTACTCCTCGCGCTACGGCGTCCCGGGCAACATCGTCCCGGCCACGTCGACGGAGCGCGCCGCGAAGGTCAGCCTCGACCGCCCGTACAACATCTGGATCGCCGACTACAACTGGGTCCTCCACACCGAGTTCGCGTGGATCTACTGGGCCGAGCGGCAGGGGTACGACATCTCGTACACCGAGGACACCGCCATCACGTTCGACCCGGCGCAGGCCCTGCCCGCGTCGTCGAAGTCGGTCGCGATCCTCGGTCACGGCGAGTACTGGGCCCCGGAGGAGCGCAACGCCTTCGAGGCGGCGCGCGATGCCGGCACCCACATCTACAACTTCGGGGCGAACACCGGCTACTGGTGCGTGCGCTACGAGACCACCTGGGGCGCCAAGGCGAAGAGCCTCGCGGAGGCCCGCGTCCTCGTCTGTTACAAGACCATCGAGGGCGGCGGCACCAACGCGCTGAATCAGGCCGGCAAGATCGATCCGGGCGGAGCCACCACCACCTGGCGCGACATGGGCAAGGGCCCCCGGGCCGAGATCCCCGGCACCACCGCGGCCACGCCCGACCCGTACTGGGGCCAGGGTCGGCCCGAGAGCGCGCTGCTCGGCGTGCAGTACATCGGCGACGACGACAACGGTCCGAGGCCGCTGACGATCCCGGCCGACAACAACAAGGGCGAGTTCGCCGGCCACCGCGCGTGGCGCAACACGATCCTCGCCAAGAAGAAGACGGCCACGTCGCTCGGCACCAACCTCCTCGGCTGGGAGTGGGACGGCATCCCGCCCGCCACCGACCCGTGGGGTGCCACGCCGACGGTGAAGGCCGGCACGACGCTGCAGCGCCTGTCCGAGTCCGATCCCCGGATCAACTCGAACGGCACGCACCTGCTCTACCTGCAGGACGGCGGCCGCACCTATTCCAAGACCGGCATCGACGCCCAGCCGCCGGCACACGGCACGCCGTTCGCGCACGCCGTCACCTACACGGCACCCTCGGGGGCGCTCGTGTTCTCGGCGGGCACGGTCCAGTGGAGCTTCGGCCTCGGCCCGCACCACGTCGACAACTACTTCCAGACCTACGCCGACGCACCCACCGACTCGTCGAACCCGGTGATCCAGCAGGCGACGGCCAACCTGTTCCTCGACGGCGGGATCGTCCCGGCGACGCCGGTGGGCATCACGCTCGTCGACGGCGGCCCGATCACGACGCCGTCGCCTTCTCCGTCGCCCAACGCGACGCCGACGCCTTCTCCGTCGCCCAACGCGACGCCGACGCCGACGCCGGTCCCCAACGACCGGACCGCGCCGGACATCTCTGCGTCCTGCACGAACGCCACGAGCCGGTACCTGCTCTTCACGGTGCTGACGAACGTGTCGAAGACGTCGCGCACGCTCTCCGTGAAGGTGTCGCTCACCACGGCCGAGAAGAGTGGCCCGGTGACCATCGACGTGAGCCTCGTCGATGCGACCGGTTCGATGGGCACGATCTCCGGCACGCTCGCGGCGGGCACCAACAAGACCTACGACCTCGTGATCGACGCGACCGCGTACAAGCGCATCACGTCGCCGTACCGCAAGGCCACCGCGACGGTCGTCGCGACCGACACGGCCGGCAACCGGTCCACGAAGACGCTGGCGCTGAACCTCAAGGCCACCTAGGCCTGCTCGGCGACACCCGACTGCGCAGCGCCGCTGTCCGCCCACCGGCGGGCAGCGGCGTTGCTCGTTCTCGGGGCGTAATGGGTGTCTGGACCGCCCGGCTAGCGTCGTGGCGGTGCCGAACGCCGCTGCTCCGCAACTCCTGATCGTTCCGGGGGCCTTCACCGGCGCGTGGATGTGGACCGACGTGGTCGACGGCCTCGCAGCCGACGGGTTCACCGCGACGGTGGTCGAGCTTCCGACGGTGGGTGAGAACACGACCGACCGCACCTTCAACGACGACGTGGCGGCGGTGCGCGCAGCCCTTGACGCCTCCGCCGAGCCGGTCATCCTCGTCGGGCACTCCTACGGCGGGGCCGTCATCACGGCCGCCGCGGCCGGACCGCACCCGTCGGTCAAGGAGCTGGTCTACGTCGCCGGCGCCGCCCCCGGGAGCGGCGAGAGCATGGCAACGGCCACCGCCGCCGCGGCCGAGCGAGCCGGCCGAATCGAGCGCGAGGCCG
>JAURVW010000669.1 GCA_030655275.1 Solirubrobacteraceae bacterium | reverse complement strand
TGGGCCCGTCGGGCTGCGGCAAGACGACGGCGATGCGGATGGTCAACCGCATGATCGACCGCGACGGGGGCGAGATCCTCCTCGACGGCCGCGACGTGAACGACCGCGATCCGTCCGAACTCCGACGCGAGATCGGCTACGTGATCCAGCAGATCGGCCTGTTCCCGCATCGCACGATCGAGGAGAACGTCGGCACGGTGCCGTCGCTGCTGGGGTGGAAGAAGCCGCAGATCGCCGAGCGCACCGCCGAACTGCTCGAGCTCGTCGGTCTCGGCCCCGAGTTCGCCAAGCGCTACCCGGCCCAGCTCTCCGGTGGTCAGCGCCAGCGCGTCGGTGTGGCTCGCGCCCTCGCCGCCGATCCACCGCTGCTGCTCATGGACGAGCCGTTCGGCGCGATCGACCCGATCACCCGCGACCGCCTCCAGAACGAGTTCCTGCGCCTGCAGAAGACCCTCGGCCGCACGATCGTCTTCGTCACCCACGACATCGACGAGGCGATCAAGATGGGCGATCGCATCGCGGTGCTGCGCACGGGCGGTCACCTCGCCCAATACGCCACCCCCGCCGAGCTGCTCCTGTCGCCCGCCGACGACTTCGTCGAGCGGTTCGTGGGCGCCGACCGCGCGCTCAAGCGACTCGCCCTCAAGCGGGTCTCCGACCTCGACCTGCTGCCGGTCGTGAAGGTCCACGACAACGACCCCTCCGACTGGGTCCGCAGCCAGCTCGCCGGGGCCCCCGTGCCCTACCCGCTGGTCGTCGACGCCGACGATCGCCCCCTCTCGTGGCTCGATGCCGACGACCTGCGCGCCGATCGGGTGCGTGCCAGCTCCGGCTCGTCCCTCGCCGTCGTCGAGGCCGACGCCGTCCTGCGCGACGCCTTCTCCTCCGTCCTCCAGAGCCGCGTGCGCTTCGCGGTCGTCATCGACGAGCGCGGCAAGTCGATCGGCGTACTCTCCGCCGAAGGCATCGCCGACGAACTCCTCCCGCGCGTCGGCGACCGGCAGGTCGAGCTCGCGCCCGTCGTCGAGGGGCTGCAGCCGCCGACCCTCGACCACCCGGACGCCGCACCGCCGTTCGACCGGGGCACGCGATGAGCACGTTCGCGACCGGCGCGGTCCTCGCCCAGGGCGACTTCTACACCGACCGCTCGGCTAGTGGCGGCTCGTGCGTCTCGGCCAACGGGTTCTGCCCGGGCTGGATCGCCGACAACTTCGATCAGTACCTCGTGCCGCTGCGTCAGCACGCCCTCCTCACCATCACGGCGGTCGCGATCGGCTTCGCGATCGCCTTCTCCCTCGCCCTGATCTCCGAGCGGCGCCGGTGGCTGGTCGGCCCGATCACCCAGCTCTCCGGGATCCTCTACACCGTCCCGACCCTCGCGGCGTTCTTCCTCCTGCTGCCGGTGACCGGCCGGGGCTTCGTCACCGCGGAGGTCGCGCTCGTCGCCTACACGCTCCTCATCCTCTTCCGCGGCGTGCGCACCGGCCTCGACGGCGTCCCGCCCGAGACCGTCGATGCGGCGCGCGGCGTCGGACTCACCGAGCGTCAGCTGATGTGGCAGGTGAAGCTGCCGCTCGCGCTGCCGCAGATCGTCGCCGCCCTGCGCGTCGCCTCCTCGACGACCGTCGGCCTGGCGACCCTCGCGTTCTTCGCCGGTGGTGGCGGCCTCGGCGGCAAGATCTACGCCGACCTCACGTTCAAGAGCAACGTCGTGCTCGCGGGCCTGCTGTGCGTCCTGCTCGCCGCCGCGATCGAGATCGTGCTCGTCCTCGTGCAGCGCCGCCTGACCCCCTGGATGCGGGCGGTGCAGGGATGATGTCCCACTTCGCCCTGCCGCTGCCGTCCGGCACGCTCATCGTCGATGCCCTGGACTTCATCGTCCATGGGCGGCTCTCCACCGACGGGACCCCGATCGGCGGCCCCGGCCAGCTGTGGGAGTTCGGCCGCGTGCATCTGGAGCTGGCGTTCGGTGCCCTCCTGGTCGCCTCGCTCATCGCCGTCCCGCTCGGGCTCGTGCTCGGCCACTACCGCAAGGGTGAGGTCGTCGCGATCGCGGCCAGCAACGTCGGCCGTGCGGTGCCGAGTCTCGCGCTCATCGCCCTGTTCGTGGCCTTCCTGGGCACCGGGTTCCTGAACGTCGGCCTCGCGCTGGTCCTCCTGGCCATCCCGCCGATCCTCACCGGCACGTACGTCGGCGTCGCCGCCGTCGACCGCGAGATCGTCGACGCGGCGCGCGGTCAGGGGCTCACGGAGTTCCAGATCGTCCGCCAGGTGGAGCTGCCGCTCGCGCTCGCCTCCGTCTTCGGCGGTCTGCGCACCTCGGCGGTGAACGTCGTCGCGACCGCGACGATCGCCCCGCTCGCCGGGGTCCTGACCCTCGGCGACCTGATCATCTCGTCGAGCGTCTACGGCGACGCGGGCCGGCTGGGCGGGTCGATCGTCGTGGCCCTCCTCGCCGTCCTCACCGAGCTCGGCTTCGCGGCGGCACAGCGCGCCGCGACCCCCAAGGGTCTGCGCAGCAGTCACCGGTCGCGGCGACGCAGCCCGGCGCCACCAGTCCTCACATCCACCACCACCTCCAGGAGCACTCCATGAGCGGGAGCACCACCCACCCTGCGTCCCCGAGCCGCGGACGCCATCTGTCTCGCGCTCTCACCGCCCTCGCCCTCGCGGCCGTCACGTCGACGGGCCTCGCGGCCTGCGGCAGCGACGACGAGCCGGCCGCCGGCGGCGGCGGCGGGCAGTCGTCCTCGAGTGCCGCGATCGTCAAGAACGACGCCAACGCCTCGAAGACGCTCAAGCTCGGCTCGAAGAACTTCACCGAGCAGCAGGTGCTCGGCGAGGTCTACGCCCAGGCCCTCGAGGCCAAGGGCTACAAGATCCAGCGCGACTTCAGCATCGGGTCCGAGAAGATCGCCCTCAAGGCGCTGGAGGACAAGCAGATCGATGCGTACCCCGAGTACACCGGGACCGCGTTGACGAACTTCTTCGACGTTCCGTCGGACGAGATCCCGAAGGACTCGACCCAGGCCTACGACCTGATGAAGGACAAGTTCGAGACGGAGAAGCAGATCACCGCCCTTCCGCCGACGCCGTTCACGAACTCCAACGCCGTCGGCGTGACGGAGGCCCTGGCCAAGAAGGACAACCTCGTCAACATCTCCGACCTCTCCAAGGTCGCGGGTGACCTGACCCTCTCCGGTTCGCCGGAGTGCCGCAGCCGCATCGACTGCCTGAAGGGCCTCGAGGGCACGTACGGACTGAAGTTCAAGAAGTACGTCCCGGTCGACGTGGCCCTGCGCCACGAGGTGCTGACCACCGGCAAGGCCGACATCTCGATCCTCTTCGGTACCGATCCCCAGATCGCCAGGGACAAGTTCGTGGTGCTCAAGGACGACAAGAAGCTGTTCCCGCCGTACAACGTGTCGATGCTCGCGCGCGACGACGTCATCGACGAGGCCGGCCCCGACTTCGCGAAGACGATCGACCTCGTGAACACGAAGCTCGACGCGAAGGTGATCCAGGAGCTCAACGCCAAGGTCGACCTCGACAAGGAGACGCCCGAGGCCGCTGCCAAGTCGTACCTCACGCAGTTCGGCTTCGTGGAGTCCGGCTCCTAGGGCCCACCTGAACCCTCCGGGCGGGGCGCCCTGCCCGTCGGCGCGCCCTGACCGGCCATCTTGGTCAAGAGGTTCGTCCAGGTACCGATTGTAAGAGAGACCGTCGTTGGCGATGCCGCGGCGGTCTCTCTCGTATGCGCCGCCTCGTCACCTCGCCCTCGACCGGATCGCTGCTCGCACCCCGGCCGTGGATCGCGCTCGTCGCGCTCGTTGCCCTGCTCCTCGGGCTACTCGCCGCGACGCTCGCACCAGCGCCCGCCTCGGCCGCGGGCTCGCCGAACCTGTCGCTCGCCGTCGACGTGCAGGACGTCGTCCTCTACGGCAAGGAGGCGCCGGTCGAGCTCAAGGCCAGCACGCCCTCGGGTGCCGCGACGCCACACAACCTCTCCTACCGCGCCGTCTTGCCGGTCGGCGTCAGCTACGTCGCGGGCAGCGCGGGCGCCGTCGCCGGCGAGCCGAAGGCCATCTCGGGCCAGCCGTCGACCGGTCAGACGACGCTGCTGTGGGTGAACGTCGCCGACCTCGCCGGCGGCACGTCGCATGC
>JAURVW010000019.1 GCA_030655275.1 Solirubrobacteraceae bacterium | reverse complement strand
ACCTGCGGCGCCACGGCGTCACGGCGATGCAGATCTTTCGCCTCGGCACGCGCCTGTGCATGGTGATGGACACCGACGACACCGTCTTCGACGCCGACGCGATGGCGCGCGCGATCGAGGCCGATCCGCTCCTCGCCGCCTGGGAACGGGCGATGTGGAACTTCCAGGTGCCGACCCCGTGGACGCCCACCGGCGCCAAGTGGGTCGACGCCGACCTGATCTTCGACTTGACCGAGCAGCACTGACCCCCTGCTCGGCCCGCGACCGCATTGCGCAACAGCCGGGTCCGGAGGCCACCAGGCCGACGGAGGCGCAGTCACGCCCGGAGTTCTCTCAATCCTTTTGTACCAGGAGCATCAGATGAACAACACTCTCAATCGCATCGCGCTCGTGCTGCTCGCAGCCGGCGCGTTCACGGCCACGGCCTCGGCCCAGTCCTCGGTCACCCTCTACGGCCGCGCCGTCGGTGGCCTGCAGTACATCGACAAGATCGACGACGGCCGCGGCGGCACCTACTCCGCCAAGCGCGCCGCCGACAACCAGTGGGGCACCAGCATGCTCGGCTTCAAGGGCCAGGAAGACCTGGGCGGCGGCCTCAAGGCCTACTTCAAGCTCGAAGGCGGCTTCAGCACCAAGCGCGGCACCTTCGGCGGCAACGCGCTCTTCAACCGCCGTTCGTTCGTCGGCCTGTCTTCCGACGCGCTCGGCAGCCTGCAGTTCGGCAAGAACCTGCAGATCATCAACGACGTCTGGTACCTCGACCCGACCGGCCAGCAATCGATGGGCAGCGCGACCCTGGTGCGCGAGCGCAGCTGGCAAGGCGCGAAGAACGTGGTCGAGTACTCGACCCCGAACTGGGGCGGCTTCGGCGCGACGGCGCAGGTCGGGCTCGGCGAGATCGCCGGTTCGATGAAGAACGACAGCAGCGCCGGCGTGTCGATCTACTACGTCGGCGAGGCGCTCGAACTGCGCGCGATCTACTCGCAGATCTACGACGCCAACGCGCAGTTCACGAACGCGTACAACCAGTCGAAGGAAGCCATCGTCGGCGGCACCTACAAGGTCGGCCCGGCGAAGATCTTCGCCGCGTACGACCACATCAGCGCACCGGACGCGCCGCTCGCCCGGCCGAGCAAGGTCAAGCACGGCTGGCTCGGCGTGCGCTACGACGCCACGCCGGTGCTGACGCT
>JAURVW010000018.1 GCA_030655275.1 Solirubrobacteraceae bacterium | reverse complement strand
ATATCCTGTACATTAACGATGGGATCACCATTGCATTATCTGGGTCAAAGTTATCACCGGGACCATAAACATTCGAGGGACGTACAATAGCAAAATTGTCCATGCCATATTGCTCGTTATAAGCATGGATTTGCAATTCCCCCATCCTTTTAGCCCATCCTGCAAAATCCATTGGCAGACTGTCCAGACGGTAATCCGATTCCCTGAAAAAACTTCCATTCGGGTATGCTCCTATTGAACTTGTATAAGCGATTTTCTTTACTTTATTTACCCTGCAGGCTTCAATGATGTTCGTGTTCATCATCAAAGTGGGCACGAAATGACTTGCAAGCATATTCCCGGTAATACCGGCTGAACCCTTGATTCCTGCCAGATGAAAAACAAAATCCATGCCCTTTGTTATAGCCATACAGATACTGAATTCCCTAAGATCCCCGTATTCATGTTCAGCCTTATCGTTTACGTGTATATTATCCAAGGATACGATTTTAACATGGGCGTCTGAATCACACAGTATATCTGCTACCTGCCTACCTATGAGACCGGTGCCGCCTGTTATTAAAACATTGCTATCTGCAAAGCTTTTTAGAATTTTGCCATCTATCATTATATTTTACCTCCTAGTTTCCACACAGTCAATGACCATCCATCATGAAACATACTGCCAAAATACATCCTGTTCGTTTCAATGATATTGATTTTATCTTCTTGTTCGAGTGCCTGTAAACTGGGCAAGAAGTTGCTCAGGTAATTACGCATTTTATGGAAGCGGGCAGCCAGATAATCAACAAGATAATTCTCATCATAGAACTCATAGATTGGTTCTAAATGGATACAAAAAGCAGGATTTTTACCTATTAGATAATTTATAAATGCCTGATGGTTACTGCCAAGCTGCTCCAAGGCACCGATTGTAATAACAGCACAGTTTTCATCAAACTTCAGGTCAGGATCGGGATGATACATATCGAACAAATGACCCTGTATATTCATCCCGTGTATTTTTCGTAACAGATCCAATATCTGCATCGCAGACTCCGACCAGTCCATGCCATATAGCTTCTTTCCATGAAACAGGTTATCCATTAATGCAAGATTATATCCAGTCCCGCACCCGAACTCGTATATTGCATCTACGTTTTTAAGATATTTCTGAAAGAGCCATAGACGCAGGACTGTAAAAAAGTTAAATTCCATATTCTCATCAAAGGGCATAACGTAGTCACGGTACAGCCTAAGAACCTGGTTGGGCCTTACGTATTTTGGAACTAACTCTGAAATGTCATATCCTGATTTAATAAACCGCTCAAGATTTTCAGACCAGCCTTTTTCCCATGATTTCTTCCTTATCTCGCCGGCACGTTCCATATTATCGGAATCAATCCGTTTCAAAATATCTAATATGACCGCATCCCTTTCTCTTTTATCAAGAGTCCTGTATTTAAAATTGGTTTTAGCGATAAATTCGCGGGTATATTCAGTAAAATCATAAGATGTTGTCCCGAATAACCTGGCGAAATCCGAACTTTCTAATTGTTTAATCATAAATGAAATATGAAATCCTTGACGTGAATGGATATCTCTTCAGTCTGATATGATTAAGCCCAAATACTTCGTTAAGTGCTGTGGTTTCCCCAGGGCAGTCCGCATCATTCAGTTC
>JAURVW010000017.1 GCA_030655275.1 Solirubrobacteraceae bacterium | reverse complement strand
GGAGTCGGAGTCGGAGTCGGCGTCGGCGTCGGAGTCGGAGTCGGAGTCGCGGTCGGCACGACGACGAGATCGGCCTCGCCGGGCTTCGGGGCGCAGCTCTCCGGGAACCCAGTGCCGGGCGGAGTCGCCCCGTACACGTATGCCGTCGAGTAGTCGAGCTTCTGGAGCCGGAACACCACCGGGGCGACGCCGCTCGTCGTGACGGGAGCGGAGCTGCCGACCGAGATCGTGTTCGTCGTGAACGGCTTCAGATCGAGATCGAGGGGGACAGGCTCGAACCGCTGCGGGAGCCCCGTGAGGCTCGTCGTGGCCTCCGTCGTGCCGACCGCCGCGAGGGTTACCGCGCGCAGCACCACCTGCATCGCCGGAGTTCCGTAGAACACCGGGATCGCGAGATCGTCGTAGTTCGGGTCGTAGACGACCGAGGCCTGCAGGCCCGTGAGCGAGACCGATTCCCCTGGCGCGGTCGATGCCGGCATCGAGCCGGCGAGACGAAGCGTGACGGCCTCGCATTTCACTGTCGCGGTGAACGGGACGAGGTCGGCCGCCGGCGTCGGGCTCGGAGAAGGCGTCGGCGTCACGGTCGGGTCGTAGAACGTGATGTCGTCAGCTGGCGTGTTGCGGGTCTGACAGGCGGCCGTTGCGCAGGCGCCCGGCACATAGGCACGCAGATGCGAGGTGCCCTCCTGAAAGGCTTTGCCGGTGCGAGCGAGCGAGAGGCGCGCGGAGGTGCCGTCCGCCGAAACCGACTGCACGTAGGCAACGCCGTTGTAGACGCCGCTGACCAGGTTGGGGTCCTCGTCGCTACGAACCTGAGCGACGTCGATCGAGGAGCCGATGCGATCCAAGCCGGTGCCCGTCACGTCGAAGATGAGGGGTGTCGAGCTCCCGGTGATCGGAACGCGGTTCGGTGAGACCGACGTGATCGTCGGCACCGCCTGCCGCGGACCGCCCCATGAGAACAGCGTCTTGGCGGACGTGCCGAACGAAGTACGGACCTGCAGCTCGACCGTGCTGCCGCCGTATCGCGGGCTCGCGATCGGCGCGTCGAACTGGAGCGTCTCGTCGTCGACGACCGTCAGGGACTTGCCTTGGTAACGGACGACGCCGTCGAACAGCACCGCCGTCGCATACGAGAAGTTCTTGCCCTTGATGGTGACGGTCTCGCCGTCGGACATCGAAGCCTCCGCCGGAGTGATGGCCTCGATCTGTGGCGCACTCGGAACCGCTCCGGTGCTCGGCACCATGACCAGATCCGCGTCATTGACCTCAGGCGTGCAGGAGTAGGGATCCAGGGGGCGGTTCGCGCTGGACCCGGAGCTGTAGTCGACCCGCCCGAGCCGCAGGACGACCGGAGCGGGACCAGATGACGTGACGGGAGCGGTGTCGCCGACCTTCATGGCGGGTGCCCTGTAGCTGAACGACCCATTGGTCAAGACCGGGTCGTACGCCTTGGGCAGGCCGCTCACCGCGACCGTTCCGTCGGCGCCGCCGATGGCTGAGATCGCAATGGCGTCGAGGCGGACGAGGGCGCGAGACGGCCCTTGCGACAGGTCGGGCAGAGAGTGGTAGTCGAAGGCGATCTCGACGTCGGAGAGCGTGACCTGCTCGCCGGGGGCGGTCTTCGAGGGTGCCTTCCCCGAGATCTCGAAATTGACGTAGGTGTGGTCGCCGCACTTCACCGTCGCGGTGAACGGCACGAGGTCGGCCGCCATGGCGGCCTGGGTGGGAAGCAGTGCGGCTGCGGAGGCGACCCCGAGGAGGGTCGAGCGCAGCAGACGCCGGGAAAGGAACATGGGCAGCTCTTGGGAGAGCAACGCAGCCGCCGGGGGTCGGGCACGCTGGGTGGATCGGACCGCGCCAGCCTAGCCCCTGGGCGGGTCCGTGTCACCCGATTTCCGTGACGGGAGTAGGTTGCGGTCCCATGGGTGTGGCCCCGCCTCCTGAACCGCGAGGTCCTCGCCTGCGCCTCCTCGGGCTGCAGCTTCCGATGCGCGCGCTCGCCCTGCACCCCGCCCAGGTGATCGTCCTGGCCTTCTCGGCGGTGGTGGCGCTCGGCACCGTCCTGCTCATGCTGCCGATCTCCAAGCAGGGACCGGGCGGCACCGACTTCTTCAACGCGTTCTTCCACGCCGTCTCGGCGGTGTGCGTGACCGGCCTCTCGTCGGTCGACACGGGCACCCACTGGACGACGTTCGGCGAGGCCGTCCTGCTCGTGCTCATCCAGGTCGGCGGGTTCGGGATCATGACCTTCGCGTCGATCCTCGGGCTCGTGGTCGCGCGTCGCCTCGGTCTGCGCGGCCGCCTCCAGACCGCCGCCGAGTCCCAGACGCTCAACCAGGGCGACCTGCGCCGCGTGCTCTGGGGCCTCGCGCGGATCTCGTTCATCGTCGAGGTGTCGATCGCCGTCATCCTCGCGCTGCGCTGGTGGCTCGGCTATGACGAACCGCTCGGACACGCGATCTGGCTCGGCGTGTTCCACTCGGTCGGGTCGTTCAACAACGCCGGCCTCGCGCTCTTCTCCAACAGCCTCATCGACTACGCCACCGACCCGTTCATCTGCCTGCCCGTCGCCATCGGCGTGATCCTCGGCGGCCTCGGCTTCCCGGTCCTGATGGAGCTGCGGCGGGAGTTCGGCGACAAGCTCCACTGGTCGCTGAACACGAAGATCGTGGTGGTCGTGACGGCCGCGCTGCTCGTGGTGAGCACGATCCTGATCACCGCCCTCGAATGGGGGAACGCGGCGACGCTCGGCGCGCACGATCCACCTGCGCGCGTACTGGGCGGATTCTTCCAGGCCGTGATGCCCCGCAGCGGCGGCTTCAACACCGTCGACATCGGTCTGATGCACCCCGAGACCTGGTTCGCGATCGACGTGCTGATGTTCATCGGCGGCGGCCCGGCCGGCACCGGTGGCGGCATCAAGGTCACCACGTTCGCGGTGCTCGTGTTCCTCGTCTACACGGAGATCCGCGGCGAGGGCGCCGTGAACATCTTCGGGCGCCGCCTGCCCCGTTCGGTCCACCGCCAGGCGATCACCGTCGCCGCGCTCGCCGTCACGACGATCATCCTCGCCACGTTCCTGTTGATGATCCTCGAGCCGCTCAACCTCGACCACGCACTCTTCGAGGTCACGTCGGCGTTCACGACGACCGGCCTTTCGACCGGCGCGACCGCCGACCTCAGCCCGGCCTCGCAGATGCTGCTCGTGTTCCTCATGTTCGCGGGCCGCATCGGCCCGATCACGCTGGCCTCGGCCATCGCCCTCAAACGCGCGAACCGCCTGTACGAGTATCCGAAGGAGCGGCCGATCATCGGCTGATCCACGATGCCCCGCCCGACCGCCACCCTCCGCCCGACCCACGACCCGAGGCCG
>JAURVW010000014.1 GCA_030655275.1 Solirubrobacteraceae bacterium | reverse complement strand
TTATCGAGATTGCGAAGACGAGAAATGTTTCATCCGAATCCCGAAGGCGAGAAAAAATTATCGAGATCGCGTTTTTTTTTTTTTTTAAACCCTCCCGCTATACGTGCGTGATGCTCTGAAGAAAATAAAACGTTGCATCTCGCACAGCGATCCCATTTGACGCACACTCGTCGGGTTATTATTATGATTTTTTTTTTTTTGTGTGTGTGTTGTGTTTTTTCTGTGGGATTCAGGACCTGCCCCTCCTATAGAATGTAGTCGGGTTCCACTAGCTACGCAGGTCCTCGTGGGGCTCACCGCTAGAAAAAAAGAAAAGAAAAACCAGGTGAGAGGTCTCCTCATCCCCTGGGACTACTGAATAGTTTTGTTTTGGTTTTCTCCAAACGATCACACAGCACTCAAGGCCCCCGGGGCAATGAGGAAGAGGCAGAGCGGGAGTGAAAAAGTGAAAAGAGGAAGAGGAAGGGGACCAGGCACCGTCCAGGCAGAAGAGAAAAAGAGAGGTGTCAGAAAGGGAGAGACCTACCCAAAAGAGCACAAAACTGTTATACTTCGCACATCAAAAGCAAAAAGAGACCTGGGCCCAGGGTACACTGTAAAAACAAAGATACTTGAAAGTTAAAAGAATGCACTAGCCACTGCTGGACTGTGCTGTGGGCGCGCCAAGGAGAACCTTGCACGACTCCGCTTGAGGCCAGGAAAGGGTGTTCTGGAGGTCTCGAGGGGAAGGTGGGCAAGATTCAGAGGCGGTTTCGGGGAGCAGTTCGGTGTCCGGCGTAGTGCGGCAAGAAAGAAACTGAGACGGGGGAGTCGGGGGGAGGGAGGTTCTACCACTAACACTAACTCTAAATACTCTATTTTGCGGTTCGCTAGGAACATGAGCTTCTTCGGGCAGTTCATACCATTCGTCCTCCTGTTCAGCGAACTCCTCAGCGTGGGCGTGTGCATTTGCTGTTCGGCTTGTGGCAATTTCTTCAGCAAGCTTGGCCGATTTGGGGCTGAAGTACGCTTTCGAGGCTTTCTCAGCATTGATGAGGCTCGTGGCATTGGCAATAACAGCACCTCGTTTGAGGTCGCGGGCAGCATGCTTGGCGGTGTATGCGCCTTGGGAGTCAGAGGTTTTTGCCATTAGCGTGCACAATTTCAGAGCGCCTTCACTCATGGTGCCGTTCGGGGTGATTGCAACGACTAGAAACCTTTCCTTCCTGTCCTCGGCAGCTTGTCCGTAGAGCGCATGCTTCCTTCTTTCGCGCTCCTTCAGAGCATCCGCGACCGAGTTGCCTTCGTTTATGTTCGTTGCGGTGGTTACGGCTACGACAGATACGTCCACGACCACGTCAATGGTCTTGCCCTTTTCGTCCTTCAATTCAATCCATTTGTCTGGGCGGACGGATGATGCCTCCTTGATGAGTTTTTCCTCACACCCTTCGCACTCGGTGATGTGTTTTTGTACCTGAGACAGAGGGAAAATCGCGCGGCACAGGGTGCATACTCTCATCTCATATCCCTGTGGTTCGTTGTGTGAATGTAGTATGCCATTGGAGGTGCAGCACCTCCCGACGCAGTTCTTGAATCCGGCGTGCCTGCACGCGCAGTTCCTTCCTTTTACACGCGCACATCCACTTAAGTGCTGGTTTCCTTCTGCAGGATGTAGTGACTTACCGCAGCCGATGCATGCTAGAGAAACAGGGTTGCCGTGGCCTATGTGTAGCTCGTTGAAGCGAGTCCTGAGTGCGGCACCAACGATTTCGTCAGACATGGGGTCGACATCCTCGAGAGATTGCATCCAATTTGAGTTGCCGGGTCCCTTGCAGTCATCCATGTGCAGCGCCGTTTGCGGGGACGATTCTCGAAGTCGCTTCGCATTTTCCAGATGTAGCACGAGGGTGAGTTGATCTTGAGTCACTCGCTCTTCTTTGGGTCCGATCTGGCTAAGGGATGCCTGGTACGCAAGGGGGCTAATTTCCTCCATGTTCGTAAAACCACATCCGCCAAGTGCTGTAGGTAACGACAATAAGGCGCGCGAGGTCGCGCTTAGCTTGATGCACGCCATGTCCTCAATAGTTGCTTCAACCTGCTTGTCAAACCAAATACATGAGTCCTTTGCGATCTCAGGGGCGTGGACCCGAATCGCGAAGTTCATGCGGGGAATACCGCAGGCTCCCAGTAGCACCAGAG
>JAURVW010000001.1 GCA_030655275.1 Solirubrobacteraceae bacterium | reverse complement strand
AGTACCAGACGGCGCTTCGCAACCTGCAGGAGCTGCTCGGCGAGTGCGGCCGCGAAGTGCAGTCCGCGATCCAGGGCCTCGAGGCCGTCGGCGCCTAGCCAACCACTCGGATCGCCCGGCGGACCGGCCGGCGTCAGCTCTCCGCTGGCGCCGGCCGTTCGCCGTCTCTCGACGGTCCTCCTGCTTCAACTTTCCCCCGTCAGGAGCGTCTCCCATGACGACCTCAACTTCGCCGACCGAATCGCCGTCCACCGTCTACACCCGGGTCTCCTACCCCGGTGAGCTCGGAGCGCCGCTCGTCCACGTCGCCTACGACGTCCCCCTCGGTTGGAACACCGATCCCCTTCCCGGGGCCCTCGCCGTCTCGCGCGAGCCCGTCATGGGCCCGAACGGCTTCTGGGCCAACGTCGTCACGTCGATCGACCGGGTCGGTCCGTCGACGACCCTCGACCACGTCATCACCGACATCTTCGTGACCGCCCGCGACGGCGCCGTCGAGCTCGACCTCGTCCGTGACCAGGTCCGCGACGTCTCCGGCACCCCGGCGGTCCTTCGCGAACAGCGCCTACAGGTCACCACCACCGACATCCCGCTCGTGCAGTTCGTCCTCGTCCTGCTCGTCGACGTCGGTGACGGCGTCGCCCGCGACTGCGTCCAGATCACCGGAACGGTCGAGCAGGCCCGCCGCGACGAGTTCGCCGAGCGCTTCCTGCACCTCGTCTCGAGCGTGGAGCTCGATCTCTGATCCAGCGCCCCCTGGACGGACGGGGCGATCGAGTGCGCCACGTCTCGTTCGCCTTGGAACGCGCCGGGTGCAGACGCTATAGTCCGCGCCCCGGTGCGACCTTCGCGCCGATCACGCCATGCCAGTCGAACTTCCGAAACGCAACAAGCGGGGCCTCCCGATCACGCTGTCGATCGGCGCCCTCGCCGCCTCGGCGATCGTGACCTTCGCGATCCAGCCGAAGGAGGAGCCGGCCCCGCGCATGCAGGTGGTCGGTGTGGTCTCCGTGCGATCCGCCGATCCCACGAGCACCGGCTCCCGGGTTCCCGATCCGCTCGAGATCCCGAAGAAGAAGAAGGCCAAGAAGAAGACGCCCGTCGTCTCCTCCGGGGGCGGTGGCGGTGGCGGCGGCGGCGGTGGTGGCGGTGCAGCCGCCACGGCCAACACGGCGGTCGCGTCCTCGGGCACGGCGTCCTCCGGCTACACGGGTTCCGGCGCGACGGCCAATCGCTCCAGCGGCACCACCTCCACGCAGCGCTCGAGCGCAGCGCCCAAGCGCTCCTCCGGTTCGTCCGGAACCTCGGCCGCCGAGGCCGAGTTCGGCCCGGGCTGAGCCCAGCCCCCGTCTCGCTCCCCGCCGCCTCGAAGGCCGAGGCGACACTGCCCACCGCCCGACTCCAGGCCAGCGACCGGTCGGGCCGCCTCTACTCCACGCCGTCGCCGACGACCTGGATCACGTCGAACGCTCCGCCGTCGATGAACATGCCGCGGCCCGGCGGGAAACTGATCGACCGTCGCCATGGCAGACGCACGCCGAGCAGGTCGCCGTCGAGCTCGAGGTTCGGGTTGAGCAGGATGCCGAGCCCGTCCTTGCGCATCTGCACGTGCCACGGTGAGTAGGACGTGCGCAGCGCCTGCGCCTCGGCGGCGATCACGATCCGCAGCGGCAGGTCGCGCGACTGGCGCAGCAGGCGTTCGAGGCCGCTCATGCCGGTCGGATCGATCTCGGTCGCGTCGTCGATGCAGAGCACGGCGGGCGTGCCGGCGTCGGCCTTGTCGATCAGGTCGTTGAGCAGTTCCACGACGGGGGCGTGCTCGCTGCCGCGGGTGACGGAATCCCACTCGGCGCGCTCTTCGGCGGCCGTGCGACGCGGCGCGACGAGGTGGATCTCCACGTCGGGCGTCGAGGCCTTGATGCCGTTCGCGAGCGCCGCCAGGGTGGTGGAGCGGCCGCTGCGGTAGCTGCCCGCGATGACCGCATTGGCATGCGTGAGGTCGATGATCGCAGGGACCAGGTCGGTCTCCAGGAGGCCGGCGAAGGCGTGCCACTCGGGCAGCTCGGCGGGGCCGTCGCTGCGCTTGACGAGTCCGGGCAGCATCGCGACGCCGACCGGCTTGGCGGTCTCGCCCTCCGCCTCGAAGCGGGCGGCGAGCGCCTCACCGCGACGGGTGAAGGCCGCGCGAAGCGTGTCCTCGGGACCGTCGAGCCACGAGGCGACCTGGACTTCGACGGCGTCACCGGTGAACGCGCGCCCGGGCGGCACGTCGACCGACGCCAGCCGGGTCGGCAGCCCGACGCGCGCATACTCGTCGCGGTCGGCCATGCGGTGGATGAGTCGACGCGGGATCGCGGCGGCGACGCTCGTCGGGATCGCGCTGCGGCGATCGGCCGAGAGCACGAAGTGCACGCCGAAGGCAGGGCCGTCGGAGATGAGCTGCCGCATCTGGTCGAGCATCCGCCCGGACTCGACGCGCTCGTATCGCTCGTAGAACCCGCCGTAGTCGTCGAGCAGCACGAGGAGTCGCGGCATGGGCTCCTCGCTGCGCTCGCGGAGCGCGTCGAAGTCGGCGGCGCCCGTGGCGCCGGCCGCGTCGCGCCGCGCCTGGATCGTGCGCGTGAGCATCCCGAGCAGGTGGCCGGTGCGTTCCTGGTCGTCGCCCGGGACGACCGCGCCCGTGTGCGGCAGCGGCTCAATGGCCGAGAGCGAGCGGCCCGCGCAGTCGAGGCCGTACACGTTGAGCTCGGCGGGGGTGCGGTCCTCGGCGAGGGTGCCGGCGATGATCGCGAGGGTGGAGGTCTTGCCCGAGCGCGGGCCGCCGAGCACGATGATCGACCCGTCCTCCTCGGGTGAGAAGAGCATCTGCACCTGGCGCTGGCGGGCGGGCTCGTCCGACAGGCCGAAGGCGCCGCGCTCGCGGTCGTCGGGGAACGCGAGGATCTCCGGCAGCTCGGGGAGCCACGGGGCGCGCGGCTCGGGCTCGCCGGTGGTCGCGAAGGCTCCGATCACGCCCTCCGCGATCGCCTCGAGGTCGGTGGTGACGACCGGGCGGGACGCGTCCGCATCGAGCTCCGGGCCGGGATCGGGCTCGGGAGCGCGCGGCGCCGGCGGAGCCTCGGTCACCCGGAACGGCCGCACCGAGGTCGTCTTGCCGCGGGTGCCGAAGGTGGAGGCGCCCACGTACCCCGACTGGAACGGCACGAGGTCCTTGTCGCCGATGCGCGCCCACGCGCGGCCCTTGCGGCTCACCGGGATCGCGGCGGCGTCGCCGGTCCCCAGGATGTCGTTGCTCTCGTCGGCGGAGACCACGCGGAGCGCGATCGCAAGGTTCGTGTTGGCTCGGATCTTGCCCGTCACGGAACCTCGCGGGCTCTGCGTGGCGAGGATGAGGTGCACGCCGAGGGAGCGGCCACGCTGGGTCACGTCGATCACGCCGTCGACGAAGGCGGGCACCTCCTGGGCGAGCGTCGCGAACTCGTCGATCACGATGAGCAGGCGCGGCAGGACGACGTCCGGCGCGCGGCGCGCGAGGTCGAGCACGTCGATCGCGCCGTGCTCCTCGAGCACGTGCTCGCGGTACTTGATCTCCGCCCGGAACGAGGTGAGGGCGCGGTCGGCGAGGTGCTCGTCGAGGTCGGTCACGATGCCGACGGTGTGCGGCATCGGCGCGAACTCGCGGAACGCGGCGCCGCCCTTGAAGTCGACGAGCAGGAAGGTCATCCGCGATGGCGGGTACCGCACGGCCAGCGAGGCGAGGATGCCGCGTAGGAGCTCGGACTTGCCGGCGCCCGGCGTACCGCCGACGAGGGCATGGGGGCCGTGCTCGACCATGTCGAGCACGAGCGGTCCGGCCGGCCCGCCGCCGAGCGTGAAGGTGGCGGGCCCGTCGGCGACCGCCCAGCGGCCGAGGATCGCGTCCGGCGACGGCTCCATGAGGCGCTCGAGATCGGCGAGGTGCGCGATCGACGGCAGTGCGCCGACGCCACGGTCGGCCTGGGTCACGTCGCGCAGCGGCGCGAGCGAGGTCGCGATCCGTTCGGTGAGCGGGAGTGAGAGGCCGTCGAGCGTGACGTCCTGGATGATCTGGCCGGTCACCGTGTCGGTCACCTTCGCGCGGGCACGCGAGGCGTCGATGTCGATGATCACGCGGCACTCACCGGGCAGCTGGTGGGAGCTCTCCGCCTCCCAGAGCACCTGCACCCCGGTCGTCGGGGCCATCGTGAGCACGTGGGCCATCGCGGCCGGATCGTTGACGCCGGCGTCCTGCACGAGCAGGACGAGATCGGGCCCGTGGCGGCGGGCCCCACTGAGGGCCGACCCCGACTGCGCGGCCCGCTGGGCGGCCATCATCGTGACGGCGTCCACGAGCTTGGCGGTGCCCAGGCGCGTCGTCGCGATCGCTCCGGCGCCGGCCTCCTCGAGCGACGAGCCGGCGGTGTGCGGCAGCCACTTCATCCATTCGTAGGCGCCGGCGTCCTGCGGGTCGACGATCGCGGCGAGCTGCACGTCGCGCGGGCTGTGCAGCGCGGCGACCTGCACGGCGAGCCAGCGGGTGAGCGCGGCGCGCTCGGCGGGAGGACCCGTGATGCCGACGACCGACACGTCTGCGAGCTCGAGCACGGCCGGCACGTTGATGAGCGTCGCGCGTTCGGGCAGGCCGTCGGCGAGCTGGGCCCGCAGCTCCTCGTCTCCGCGCTTGGGATGGTTGACGACGAGGTGGGAGGGGAGGTCGGCGAGGCCGAGGCGCAGCCCCAGGTGGTCGACGTGGTGGGGGCGGCGCTCCCACAGGCGGCGGTCGGTGTCCATCACCCGGCGCACGACCTCGGCGGCATCCGGATACCGGTCGCGACGCTCGATGCGCTCGGCCGCGAGGCGTCCGGCGACCTCGGTCGAGATCTCGTCCTGCTCCTTCACGAGCTTCTCGATGGCCTTGTTGAAGTCGCTGCGGCCGTTCATCCGGTCCGAGACCCAGTTGCCGACGAGCATCACCGGCGAGAGCAGCGTGAACGCCAGGAACATGATCTGGTCCAGGAGCTGCCACATCACGATGCCGCCGATGAGCGGCACGACCGCGACGATCACCGGCAGGCGCATGCCCTTCGGCTTCTCCGGCACCTGGGGAGCGTCGACGGTCGCGTCGAGGACCGCGGGCAGCATGCGCGGCGGCCGGTTGACGCCGATCTCGCCGTGCTCACCGAGGCTCGCCTCGATCGGCGTCTCGGGGAGGACCGGCCGGAGGGTCAGCAGGCTCCGTCCCGCTTCGATCTCGGCGCCGTCCGCGAGGAGCGCGGGGATGCCGGCCTTCAGACGCACCCCGTCGACGGCGGTGCCGTTGCTCGAGCCGTCGTCGACCACGCTCCAACCGGACGCTCCGGGTTCGAGCCGGAAGTGGCGGCCGGAGAGCGACGGGTCGTCGAGGGTGAGATCGCAGCCGGCGCCGCGCCCGACGCTGAGCGCCCCGTCGCCGAGCGGGATCCGCAGGCCGCTCGACGGTCCGGCCGAGACGGCGAGCTCGTGCGTGGCGCCCTCGGTCAGGCGGGCGCGCGCGGCGCCCGCGAGGGTGCGATCGGCGGCCTCGATCCGGACGGTGTCGCCGTGGGCGAGGCGCAGCAGCTCGAGCGGCTCGTCGGCCTCGGCGCGGGCGCCGCTGCGGTCGGAGCTGGCGACCCAGGCGACGATCGGGCGGGGCCAGAGCTCGCCGGCGGCGCCGATCTCGACGACCTCGCCGAGCGTCGTCCCACGGTGGCCGGCGACCACGCAGTCGACGGCGCTGCCGGTTCCACCGACGCTCTCGGCGACGATGACACGGATGGAACGTTCGGAATCTGACACAGGCGAAGCGCGGAGCGCGGGGTCCCTTTACTATCAGCAAGCTTCCCGCACCGCCCTGCATGTCGTCCTCTCCCTCGCTCATCCTGCCGCCCGGCGCCACCCTCGGTGGCTTTGAGATCGAGGACGTCCTCGGCGTGGGCGGCATGGCCGTCGTCTACCGGGCGAAGCAGCTGTCGCTCGGTCGGCGGGTCGCGCTGAAGGTGCTCAACCCGCGCCTGGCGGCCGATCTCACGTTCCGCGAGCGGTTCCGGCGCGAGGGCGCGCTCGTGGCCGCCTTGGACCACCCGAACGTCATCCCGGTCTACGACTTCGGTGAGGCCGAGGGCCGTCTCTACCTGGCCATGCGGCTCGTCGACGGCGTCACCCTCGCCGACCGCATGATCGACGCGCCGCTCTCGGCGACGGAGGCGGTCGACGTGGTCAAGCACGTGGCGTCTGCGCTCGACGCCGCGCACGACTCCGGTCTGCTGCACCGTGACATCAAGCCGCAGAACATCCTCCTCTCGCACGCCGGGGCCGTCTACCTGGCCGACTTCGGCGTGGCCAAGATGGCCGGCTCCCCGGATCTGACTCACACTGGTGGTTTTCTGGGCAGCGTCACGTACGTGTCGCCTGAGCACATCAGGGGAGATGCGGTCGGTCCGCCGGCCGACGTCTACGCCCTCGCGACCGTCGCCTACGAGTGCCTCACGGGTCGCACGCCGTTCCGCCGCGACACCGAGGCCGGCGTGATCCACGCGCATCTCTCCGATCCACCGGCGCCGCTCCAGGCCGACGGCGATCCGTCGGCCGAGGCCGTCTCGCGCGCGCTCATGCAGGGGCTCGAAAAGGACCCGGCCGCCCGCACCCAGTCGGCCGGAGCATTCTCCGCTTCGCTGGCGTCGGCGCTCGAGGGCCTCTCGCCGGAGCTTCGTTCGCGGCGCCCGGGCTTCGGCCCCACCGCCCCCGGCGACGAGCTCGACACGGTCCCGGCCAGCGAGACCCTCGTCATCGACGACCCGCGCGGTGGCAGCGCGGGGACCGGCGCACCGAGCCCCGTCCCGCCGCCTCCCGTTCCGCCCGCGCCCACGCCGGCGCCGGTCCCGCCGCCCGCGGCCGATGTCCAGCCGGCCCCGGTTCCCGTCCCGCTGCCCGACGGCGGCGAGCACACCATCCATGACCGTCGCCGTGACGAGCTGGTGCGCAGCGAGACGAAGCGCTCCAAGGCCGATCTGGCCTTCAAGGTCGTGCCCGCCCTCGTCGTGCTGATCGCGATCGCGATCCCGCTCGCCTTCGTGCTCACGAAGGAGGACGACCCGGTCGTCCGCAACGACGTCGGGGCCCTCGCGGTCACGCCGCCGGCGACCGGCTGGACGTCGGCGCCGCTCGCCAAGCTCTCCGGCGACGCTGCCTTCGGCCTGTCGCTGAGCGAGGGCCGGCGTTACACCACGACCGACCGTTCGGGCACCATCACCGTCGCGCCACTCGCGGCCGGCTCGCGACTCTCCCCGGTCGGCCTCGGCGACGGCGAGCGGATCTCGCAGGTCCGGCTGCCCAGCGGCGTGCTGCGCCGGTGGACGATCGGTGATCCCTCCGCCGCCAAGGCCCCCGGAGCCGCCCCGGCCTCCACGACCCCGGCCACGCCCGCACCGGTCGGCGAGCCCGACGCACCCACCGTGAAGTCCGTCTCCGTCGGCATCACGGAGGACGGCCCGGTCGCCGTGCTCTGCTCCGGCCCGACGGCCAAGGTGCTCGCGCCGTGCAACGCGCTCGTGCTCAGTGCGACGCCGCAGGACGGCAAGCTCGCCGCCGATCCGGACGGCAAGGTCAACGAGACGGTGATGGCGGCGATCGCGAGTGCCGAGAAGGCGCGGTCGAGGATCCTCCTGCCGACGAAGGACCGGACGGCCCGCGAGCGCCGCGCCCGTGCGCTGAGCCGCGCCTACACCGCGAGCGCGAAGGCGCTGGACGCCACGGTGAAGGCCCGCCCGTGGGATCCCGATCTCGCAGGCACGCAGCGCGCGCTCGCGCGTTCCTCGACGGCGTACGTCCGCATCGCGGGCGCCGCCGGGGCGAAGGATCGCAACCGCGACCGCGAAGCCTTGAAGTCGCTGTCCGCGGCCGACGATCGGCTCGGTGAGTCGATCGGTCGCCTCGGGCGTCGCGGGTACGTCGTCCGCAGCTGACCGTCGTTGGCCCGATGGCCGAAGACCCCGTCCCCGGCGGCTGGGACGATCCGCGCCTCGTGCCCACGCATCCGCTCCTCCGTCTCCCTCTGGCCCTGATGGCCGTGGCCTGCATCGGCCTCGGTCCGGTCGCGCCCGGCGCGGCTGCGCAGGCCCAGCCGACGACGCCCGAGCCGACCTCCCCCGAGGCGCCAGCTTCCGCGCCCGCGCCGTCGTCGCCGGGGTCGAGCGGACGTGGTCCCGACGATCTCCCGAAGGGCCAGTGCATCGACGACGCCGCCGTCGCGCGAGCTGGGACCTATGCGGCGGCCCGGCCGGGCAGCGTGTCGTTCGCGGTGTTCGAGCACGGCACCCTGCGGTCCATCGGCGGCGGCGTGCCCTACCGCTCGGCCAGCATCGTGAAGGCGATGGTGCTCGTGGCCGACCTGCGTCGCCACGCCCGCTCCGGGCGACCGCTGTCGAAGGCCGATCGCGCGCGCCTGGCCTCCATGATCCGCGTGTCGAACAACAGCGCGGCGAGCAAGAGCTTCTCGATCGTGGGCCGGGGGGCCGTCCTCGAGGTCGCCCGCAAGGTGGGGATGCGCGGATACTCCGTGGGCACCTACTGGAGCAGCTCGCAGGTGACGGCGGCCGACCAGGCGCGCTTCTTCGGGCGGCTCCACTCGGTCCTGCCGAAGCAGTACCGCGCGTTCGGTCGTCGACTGCTGCGGACGGTGGTGCGCAGCCAAACGTGGGGCGGCGCCCGGGTCGCACGGCAGGCGGGGTACACCACGCTCTTCAAGTCCGGCTGGCTGCCGCGGACCGACGGCTGGGTCGTTCACCAGGGCCTGCGGCTCGAGCGGGGCGGATGCTCCGTCGGCATCGCCGTGCTCACCGGCAAGCAGCGCACCATGTCGGCCGGGGTCGAGTCGATCCGCGGGGTCGTCCAGCGACTCCTGTGACCGATCGGGGGGAATTGTCCCTATATCGGTCTGACTTTGTCTAGATTGACGGTCGAACCGATCGAAGGATCATGCAATGAGTCAGCACCGCCCCGAAACCATCGCCCTCCACGGCGGCCAGGAACCCGACACGGCCACGAACGCGCGCGCAGTCCCGATCTACCAGACGACGTCGTTCACGTTCAACGACACCGAGCACGCCGCCAACCTCTTCGCGCTGGCCGAGCCGGGCAACATCTACTCCCGGATCATGAACCCGACGTGGGACGTGCTCGAGCAGCGCCTGGCGCAGCTCGAGGGCGGCGTCGCGGCGCTCGTGACGGCCTCCGGCCAGGCCGCCGTCACCTACTCGATCCTCAACATCGCCCACGCCGGCGACAACGTGATCGCCACCTCGCAGCTCTACGGCGGCACCTACAACCTCTTCGCGCACACGCTGCCGCAGTACGGCATCGAGGTGCGCTTCGTCGACGCGAACGATCCGTCGGCGATCGCGCGGGTCGCCGACGACCGCACGAAGCTCGTGTTCGGCGAGACCATCGGCAACCCGCGCCTCAACGTCCTCGACGTGCCGGCCTGGGCCGATGCCGCCCACGCGCTCGGCCTGCCGCTCATCCTCGACAACACCGTCGCCACGCCGCTCGGCGCGAGCGTGTTCGAGCAGGGAGCCGACATCGCCGTCCACTCGCTCACGAAGTTCATCGGCGGCCACGGCAACTCCGTCGGCGGCGCGATCGTCGACTCCGGCAACTTCGACTGGACCGCCCACTCGGGCCGCTACCCGCTCCTCACCGGCCCGGACCCGAGCTACCACGGGGTGGTCTGGAGCGACGCCCTCGGGCCGGCGGCCTACGTCGGCCGCGTCCGCACGGTCCTGCTGCGCAACACGGGCGCCGCGCTCTCCCCGTTCAACGCGTTCCTGATCATCCAGGGCCTCGAGACGCTGCCGCTCCGCCTGGAGCGCCACCAGTCCAACGCGCAGAAGGTCGCCGAGTACCTGGCCGCCCACGAGGCCGTCTCCTGGGTCAACTACCCGGGCCTGCCCGACGACGAGCACCACGCCACGGCGCAGAAGGTGCTCCGCGGCGGTGGCGGCGCGCTCGTCACGTTCGGCGTGCGCGGGGGCAAGGAGGCCGGTCGCAAGTTCATCGAGGGCCTTGAGCTGTTCAGCCACCTCGCGAACATCGGCGACGCGAAGTCGCTCGCGATCCACAACGCCACCACCACGCACTCCCAGCTCAGCGCGACCGAGCTCGAGTCGGCCGGCGTCACCGACGACACCGTCCGCCTCTCGGTCGGCATCGAGCACATCGACGACCTCACCGAGGATCTCGCGCAGGCGCTCGCCAAGGCGACGGTCGCCGTCCCGGCTTGACCCCACCACGCAGCTCCGTCGACCGCCCGGAACCGGCCAGCGCCGGTTCCGGGCCATTCGGCGTTGGGGGCGCCGGCGTCGGGCCGGTCCGCACGCAGCACGTCGTCGTCGCGACCGCGGCCGATCCCCTCGAGCTCGACTGCGGGCGACGCCTCGGTCACGTGGAGGTCGGCTACGAGACCTACGGTCGGCTCGACCCCGACGGGGGAAACGCCGTCTACCTCTGCCACGCCCTCACGGGCGACGCCCATGCCGCGGGGATCGACGGCGTCACGGGTGCCGTCGGCTGGTGGGACGCGCTCATCGGGCCCGGTCGCGCGATCGACACGGACCGTTGGTTCGTGGTGTGCGGCACGTTGCTCGGCTCGTGCCTGGGCACCACCGGGCCCACCACTGCGGACCCGGCGACCGGCCGGCCGTACGGCCTCGACTTTCCGCCGCTGACGATCGCCGATCAGGCTCGGGTGCACCGTCGGCTCTGTCGCGCCCTCGGGATCGACCGTCTGCACGCGGTGATCGGGCCATCGGTCGGCGGGATGCACGCGCTGCAGTGGTTCCTCGATGCCCCCGAGGAGATCGGCCGCACGGTCCTGATCGCGAGCTCGGGTCGCCTCACCGTGGAGAACCGCGCGTTCTCGGCGGCCGGGCGGCAGGCGATCCTCGACGATCCCGGATTCGACGGCGGCCGCTACCTCGAGCGAGGCGGCCCCGGGCCCGTCGTCGGTCTGGCGGCGGCGCGGCGCTTCGCGCACATCACGTACGTGTCGGGCGGGTCGCTCCAGCGCAAGCTCGGCGACGCCCCGCCGAGCCCCTGGCCCCCGCGGGAGGCGGCCGACTGGTTGGCTCCCGGGCGCGCGATCGAGCGCTACCTCGAGCACCAGGGCCGCAGCTTCCTCGACCGCTTCGACGCGCTCTCCTACCTGTATCTCACGCGCCCCATGGACGACTTCGACCCGTTCGGGGAGCAGGCCGCCGCAGCGGCACGGTCAGCGGTGCAGCGCAACCCCGCGGCGCGGCACCGCGTGATCTCGTTCGACTCGGACTGGCGGTTCGGGGCCGACCACAGTCGCGCGCTCGTCGACGGCCTCCGCGCTGCCGGTGCCCTCGACGTCTCGCACCAGGAGCTCGCCGCGCCGTGGGGCCATGACGCGTTCCTGCTCGAGGTCGACGGGTTCCCGGAGCTGATCGCCGAGTCGCTGCGCTGAGCCGCCGAGGCCGGCTCAGCCGTGCGGCTTGAAGCGCCGCAGGCGCAGCGCGTTGCCCACCACCAGCAGGCTGGAGGCCGCCATCGCCAGGCCCGCGAGGACCGGGTTCAGGTAGCCCGTGGCCGCGGCCGGGATGAGCACGACGTTGTACGCGAAGGCCCAGAACAGGTTCTGCTTGATGATCCGCAGGGTGCGGCGGCTCAGCGCGATGGCGTCGGCGGCGCCGGCCGGATCACCGGAGACGATCGTGAGGTCGCTGGCCTGGATGGCCGCATCGGTCCCGGTGCCGATCGCGATGCCGAGATCGGCGCGGGCGAGGGCGGGGGCGTCGTTGATGCCGTCGCCGACGACCGCCACCACGCGGCCCTGGGCCTGCAGGCGGGCGACCACCTCGGCCTTGCCCTCCGGCAGGACGCCGGCGATCACGTCGTTCGCGTTGATGCCGACCTCTCCGGCGATGCGCTGGGCGGCGTGCTCGTTGTCGCCGGTGAGCAGTACGGGATGCAGGCCGAGGGCGCGGAGGCGCACGACCGCTTCGGCGGCACCACGCTTGGGCGGGTCGGCGAGCACGATCACCGTGCGCACCTCGCCGTACCAGCCACCCGCGATGGCGGTGTGGCCCTTGCGCTCGGCGGAGACGAGGGCGGCGGCCAGCGACTGCGGGCAGCGCATGCCCATGTCCTCCAGGAGACTCGGCCGTCCGACGACGACCTGGCGGTCGGCGACTCTCGCAGAGGCGCCGAGGCCGCCGTGCGCGACGAACATCGACGGCGGCGGCACCTGCCCGATGCGGGCCTCGGCGGCGCGCACGATGGCCTTGGCGATCGGATGTTCGGAGCCCTGCTCGGCCGATCCGACGAGCCGCAGGGCCTGCCCGTCGGAGACGCCCTCGGCGGTGAGCACCTCGAGGACCTCCATGCTGCCGGTCGTGAGCGTGCCGGTCTTGTCGAGCACCACCGTGTCGACGGCGTGCGTGGCCTCGAGGATCTGCGGGCCGCGGATGAGGAGGCCGAGCTGGGCGCCGCGTCCGGTGCCGACGAGCAGCGCCGTGGGGGTGGCCAGCCCGAGCGCACACGGGCACGCGATGATCAGGACCGCGACGGTGCAGGTGAAGGCGAAGCTGGGCTCCTCTCCGGCGACGAGCCAGCCGACGAGCGTGACCAGTGCGACGATGCCGACGGCGGGCACGAACCAGGCCGAGATCCGGTCGGCGAGGCGCTGCACCGGCGCCTGGCCGTGCTGGGCCTCGCGCACGAGGCGCGCGATCTGGGCGAGGGCGGTGTCGGTGCCGATGCGCGTGGCGCGGATCGTGAGGGTGCCGGAGGTGTTGAGCGTCGAACCCGCGACGGCGTCGCCCGCGCACTTGTCGACGGGCATCGCCTCGCCGGTGAGCAACGACTCGTCGACGGCGCTCTCGCCCTCCTCGACGACGGCGTCCGTCGGGATCGTCTCGCCCGGTCGCACGTACATCCGCGTGCCCACACGCAGCTCGTCGATCGGCATGGTCCGGTGGGTACCGTCGGCGCCGATGACGGTCGCCTCCTTCGCGCCGGCCCGCAGGAGGGCGGCGAGCGCGGTGCCGGCCTTCTCCTTGGCGCGCGTCTCGAAGTAGCGGCCGGCCAGGAGGAAGGTCGTCACGGCGGCGACGACCTCGAAGTACAGGTGGTCGAGGCCTCCGGCGCGGTCGGGGACGATCGTCGCGGGCATCTCGATTCCGATGTGGCCGGCCGGGCCGAAGAGCAACGCCACGA
>JAURVW010001491.1 GCA_030655275.1 Solirubrobacteraceae bacterium | reverse complement strand
GCCTGCTCCTCGAGACCGGTGCCGCGCGACAGGTCGCGGTTCTGGGCCTGGAGGCGGACGCGCTCCGACTGCAGGCTCTGGAGCTGCTGGCGGGTGGCTGCGGCTTTGTCCTGGGCCGAGAGGAGGTCCTGGAGCGGTGAGATGGCCAGCCAGAGCGACAGCAGTACGCAGCCGGCGAAGAAGACCCGGACGAGCTTGTCGGGGCGCCAGGCGATGCCACGCGGTTGCGGCGGGGCGGCGACATCGACAGGACGGTCCATGTGGACGGCGTTCCACGACCGAGGGCCGATCCCTCTCGGAACCGGCCCTCGCATGGTCTCTTGCGGACGAACGTCCGCTACGAGCGGGGTTCTAGCTGCGGAACACGCTGCGGCCCGGGTACACGGCGCGGTCGCCGAGGGCTTCCTCGATGCGCAGGAGCTGGTTGTACTTCGCGACACGATCGGAACGCGAGGGCGCGCCGGTCTTGATCTGGCCGGCGCCGGTGGCGACGGCGAGGTCGGCGATGGTGACGTCCTCGGTCTCGCCGGAGCGATGGCTCATGACGGCCGTGTAGCCGGCGGCGTGGGCCATGCGGATGGCCTCGAGGGTCTCGGTGAGGGTGCCGATCTGGTTGACCTTCACGAGGATCGAGTTGCCGACGCCGAGGTCGATGCCGCGCTTCAGGCGCTCCGGGTTCGTGACGAACAGGTCGTCGCCGACGAGCTGCACCTTTTCGCCGAGGAGTTCGGTGAGGACCTTCCAGCCGTCCCAGTCCTCTTCGTTCATGCCGTCCTCGATGGAGAGGATCGGGTACTTGCCGGCCTTGTCGGCCCAGTACTCGGCGAGCTCCTGCGACGTGAGCGAGCGGTTCTCGTGCTCGAGGACGTAGACGCCGTCCTTGTAGATCTCGGAGGTGGCCGGGTCGAGCGCGATCGCCACGTCGTCGCCGGGCTTGTAGCCCGCCTTCTCGATGCCGTCGACGAGCACCTGGAGGGCCTCCTCGTTGGAGGAGAGGTTCGGGGCGAAGCCGCCTTCGTCGCCGACGGACGTGGCGAGGCCACGGTCGTGCAGGAGCTTCTTGAGGTTGTG
>JAURVW010000667.1 GCA_030655275.1 Solirubrobacteraceae bacterium | reverse complement strand
CGGCCCCATGTGGATCCCGGTCGGCGGCGACGGGCGCCCGGCGGTGACGGTCGTCGGCGACCCGCGCCAGGCGATCTACGGTTTCCGCCATGCCGACGTCGGGCTCATCAAGGGCGCGGGCGAACGGATCGGCGACGAGGGCGCGATGCAGCTCTCCACGAACTACCGCAGCGACGCGGAGGTCCTGACCGCGATCGACGAGGCCTTCGCCACCCTCGACCCGGAACACCAACCGGTCACGGCGGCCCGCGGCCCCGAGCGGCTGCCCTCGGGCGAGGCGCGCGTCGAGCTCCTCATCACGAAGGAGGAGCCGGGCAGCAAGGACGCACCGCTGCCGTCCTGGGCGGAGATCGACCTCGGCGGGACCGTGGGGGAGAAGACCGGCCCCGCGCTCGCCGAGGCCCGACTGATCGCCGCCCGCATCCGCGAACTGCGCGAGGCCGAGCCTGAGGGCTCCATCACGGTGCTCGGCCGCGCCCGCAGCGTGCTGGCCCCGGTCGCTGAGGCGCTCGGCGACCTCGGCATCCCCGCGTCGATCGACGGCGCGGAGGGTTTCTGGGAGCGTCTGGAGGTGATCGACGTGCTCGCCTGGCTGCGGCTCGTGCGCAACCTCGCCGACGACGCCGCGCTCGTCACCGTCTGCGCCTCTCCGCTCGTCGGCCTCTCCGCCGACGGACTCACCCAGCTCGGGTTGCTCGAGGCCGACCGTCATTCGGGTGGGCGGGTCGACGCGCTGCGCGAGGCGGTCGACCGCTTCTCGGAGGACGACGCCGCCCGCCTGCGCGGCCTCTTCGCGCTCGTCGATCGCCAACGCCAGCCCGGCCGCGCGGCCGACCCGGCCGGACTCATCGACGAGCTCCTGCTCGCGACGGGCTACGACGAGCACCTCCTGCGGCTCGTCGGCGGCGACCGGCGCGCTGCCAACGTCGTGCGGCTGCGTCGGCTTGCCGGCGAGCTGGCGGCCCGCGGCGGCGACCTCACCGATCTCGTCGAGCGTGCCGAGAAGGAGGTCGGCCACGAACTCCGCGCCCCCGAGGCATCGGTCGCGGGCTCCGGAGCCGTCATCCTCATGACCGTCCACCAGTCCAAGGGGCTGGAGTTCGACACCGTCGTCGTCGCCGGGCTCGGCTCGCGTCAGCGACTCTCCTCACCCGCCCTCATCGGCGGCTCGAAGCCCGGCGACCGCCGCCTCGGGCTGCGGCTGCGGCCGTCGCCCGGCGCGCCCGCGCAGTCGCTCTTCGCCCACGACGAGCTCGTCACGGAGCTGCGCGACCGCGAGGACGAGGAGCTGCGGCGCGTTCTCTACGTCGCCCTCACGCGTGCCCGCGAGCGCCTCATCGTCAGCGGCATCGCGCGTTGGACGCAGAAGGGGTCCCCGTTCACCAGCCAGCCGAGCACGTCGGCACCGGTCCTCACGTGGCTGGCGCCCGCGATGGTGCCGGAGATCGAGTCGGTCATCGGGGCCGCGAGCAGCGCGCAGCTCCGGACGTCGGGCGGCATCGCGCTGCGCGTCTCCACCCCGGACGGCGAGATCCTGCCGGTCGGCCTGCGAGCTCCGGAGCGTCCCGAGCTCCCGGTGCACGTGGGCGACGGGCCGCGCGTCGATCTCCTGCCTCCCGCGGGGGCCGATCGGCTGCAGGCGCCGCGCGTGCTCTCTTACACGGCCCTCAAGAGTCATGCCCGCTGCGGCCTGCGCTTCTATGCCGAACGCGTGCTGGGCCTCCGGGATCCGGACGACCCCGTCACGGTCAACCAGACCGCGGGGCCGATCGAGGCCGCGTGGCCCGATCCGGTCGATCAGGCGGCGCCGACCGACCCTCTCACCGGTGCAGTCGATCCGGTGCTCGCCCAGGAGTCGGCTTCGCC
>JAURVW010001490.1 GCA_030655275.1 Solirubrobacteraceae bacterium | reverse complement strand
CCCTGCTCGCAGGCCGCGATCGCGCCAAGGCGGTCGAGGCCGCACTGGCCCTGCAGGCCGAGGATCTGCCGGTCGAGGCGATCACGCTGGATGTCACCGACCCCATCAGCATCGCCGCCGCGGCGGACGAGATCGCGCGACGCCATGGCCGCCTCGACATCCTGGTCAACAACGCCGGCATCCTCATCGATGATCCGCAGCAAGGCATCGCCGGCCAGTCGATCGAGACGTGGCGCACGACCTTCGAGACCAATGTGTTCGGACTGATCGCCACCACCCAGGCCCTGCTGCCATTGCTTCGCGAATCGGCGGCGGGTCGCATCGTCAACGTGTCCAGCCTGTTGGGCTCGATGACGCAGCATGTCGATCCGGCGTCGCGCGTCTTCGAGTTGAAGGGCATCCCTGCCTACAACGTGTCGAAAAGCACCGTGAATGCATGGACCGTGCACCTCGCCCACGCGCTGCGCGACACGTCGGTCAAGGTCAACGCGGTCCACCCGGGCGCCGTGAAGACCGACGGCAAGCCCAACGGCGAGCTGGAGCTTCCCGAAGGGGCGAAGTCGGCCGTCGCTCTCGCGCTGATCGGCGCCGATGGCCCGAACGGCAGCTTCAGCCACCTCGGCGAGGTGCTGCCATGGTGATGCGCTCACGAGGCACCGACGACGAGGTAAAAGGCCTCGGCGGCATCACGGTGGCATCCCGGGGTCTTTTCTCCTGCAAACGAGGACTGCAATGAAAGCGATCGTGCTCAGGTCGTTCGGAGGCCCGGAATCGTTCGAGCTTTGCGACGTGCCCCAGCCCGTGGCGCACGCGGGCCAGGTCCTGGTCCGGGTCTATGCCACCTCGATCAATCCGTTGGACTACCAGGTCCGACGGGGCAACTATCCCGACCTGGTGCAACTGCCGGCCATTACCGGACACGACGTGTCGGGCGTCGTCGAAGCACTCGGCCCAGGCGTCACGACGTTCAAGATCGGCGACGAAGTCTGGTACACGCCGCAGATATTCGACGGCCCGGGAAGTTATGCCGAGTACCACGTCGCTGCCGAAGCCATTATCGGCAAGAAGCCTGCCTCACTGAGCCATCTCGAGGCTGCGAGCTTGCCGCTCGTTGGCGGGACGGCGTGGGAAGCATTGGTCGTGCGTG
>JAURVW010001489.1 GCA_030655275.1 Solirubrobacteraceae bacterium | reverse complement strand
TCGCGCGAAGTGGTAACCCTGGCCGAACTCGACGCCCATCCCCCGGAGCAGCTCCGCGGTGGCTTCGTCCTCGATCTGCTCGGCCACGACCTTGCGATCCATGCCGCGCGCGACGAACTGGATGGCCTCCACGATGAGCTGGTCGTCGCGATTGTCCGGCAGATGGCGGATGAACTCGCCGTCGATCTTGATGAATTCCAGGGGAAGCTGCTTGAGGTGCGCGAACGACGCGTAGCCGGAGCCGAAGTCGTCGAGGGCGAAGCGGCAGCCGAGGGAGTGGAGGCGCTCGGTGAAGGTGCGTGCCTGGTTGAGGTTCTCGATGGCCTCGGTCTCCGTGATCTCGAAGACGAGCTGGGCCGGATCGCAGGCGCTGTGCTCGAGGAGCTGCTCGATCCGCCCAGGCAGGCTGGGGTCGCCGACCGAGGAGCCCGAGAGGTTGATGCCGAGTGTGGAGCCGGGATAGCGAGCAGCGGTCGAGGCGGCCTCCGCGACGACCCACTCGTCGAGCTCGCGCATGAGTTTGAGGCGCTCGGCTGCCGGGAGGAAGTCGCCGGGATAGATGGCCGCGCCGGTCTCGGGGTCGCGGAGCCGCAGGAGCAGCTCGTGCTTGACGGCGACGCCGGTCGAGAGATCGACGATGGCCTGGGCGTGCAGTTCGAAGTGATGCTCGGTGAGGGCGCGGCGCAGCGTCGCGAGCCAGTGGAGGTCGGTGCGGCCGCGGGCGCTGCCGGCCAGCTCGGCGCCGTAGCTGATGGCCTGGTTGCCGCCCCGGGACTTCGCCTCGTACATCGCCATGTCGGCGGCGAGCAGGATGTCGGTGATGTCGTACTCGCCGGCGCCGATGTCGGCCAGGCCGATCGAGGCGGTGGGGGAGATGCGCGTGTGGCCGTCGATCCACACGTCGGTCGCGGCGATCCATCCACAGAGGTCGGCACCGAGATCGAGGGCGTCGTCCGTCGACGACCCGGGGAGCACGACCACGAACTCGTCGCCGCCGATCCGGCCGGCCACGTCGTCCGGCCCGATGCAGTCCTTCAGACGGTCCGCGACGGCTCGCAGCACCTGGTCGCCGGCGACATGGCCGAAGCCGTCGTTGGTCGACTTGAAACCGTCGAGGTCGATGATCATCGCGACCCCACCTTCACCGGCGGATGCCGCCTCGAGCGCCCCTTCGATGCGACGGCGGTTCCCGAGGCCGGTGAGCGCATCCTCGACCGCGGCACGCTCGAGCTCGGCGGACGCGGCGAGTTCGGCGGTGATGTCGTGCACCTGCGTCACGTACACCTCCGGAGTACCGTCGGCCGCCCGCAGCGGTGCGGTGGAGATCCTGGCGGAGACCCATCGACCGGACTTGTGGTGGTAGCGCTTCTCGATCGAGTAGCGATCCAGGCGACCCTCCCGCAGGTCGACGATGGCCTGCTGGTCCATGTCGTCAGGGTGCGTGAGGGCCTGGAAGGTCGTGTCGAGCAGCTCTTGCTCACTCCGGCCGAGGAACGCGCACAGCTGGTCGTTGACCTGCAGCCACTCGCCCTGCCGCCCGACGAGGGCCATCCCGATCGGGGCCTTCTGGAAGGCGAGGTCGAACAGCTCGGCCTGCCGCAGGCAGATGGCGGACGGGTCGGTGGCCCCGTCGGAGCGGGGTGGGAGGAGGAGCGTGTGTTCGGACTCGGACTTCATGCAGGTGGTCCCGACTGGGGACACCAGTTTCATCGGCCAGTGTTCGGGGATCCCGAGCGCGCGACGTCACATGTGGCGCACCTCGATCTGGATCCATACCTGCGCGGGGCCGCATCGCTAGATTTCGGGTCGATGCCCGCCGATCCGTCGCACGCTGCCCTGAAGGCCTCCGTCGAGGTTGCCCCCTCGATCCTCTCCGCGGATTTCGCCGCCCTCGGGAGCGCGGTCGAGGAGGTCATCGCTGCCGGCGCCCGGGTGATCCACTGCGACGTGATGGACGGCCACTTCGTCCCGCCGATCACCTTCGGCGCGCAGATCGTCGGCGCCCTGCGCGACCGCCTCCCGGACGACGTCTACCTCGACGTGCATCTCATGATCACCGCGCCCGAGCGCCACGTCGCCGACTTCATCTCCGCCGGCGCCGACGGCGTCACCTTCCATCAGGAGGCGACGCCGCACGTGCACCGCGTGCTCCAGCAGCTGCGCGAGGCTGGCGTGAACGCAGGCCTCGCCGTGTGCCCCGGGACGCCGATCGAGTCCTTCGAGCACACCCGCGACCTGCTCGACCTCGCCCTCTGCATGACCGTCAACCCCGGCTGGGGCGGGCAGAAGCTCATCCCGTCGACGGTCGACAAGACGGCCGCGATCGGCGCGCTCCTGGATCCGGCGACGATCCTGCAGGTCGACGGCGGCGTCGACCTCGCCACCGCTCCGCTCGTCGCCGCGGCCGGCGCGCGCTGGATGGTCGCCGGCTCCGCCGTCTTCGGCAAGGACGACCCGGGCGCCGCTTTCCAGGCCATCACGGAAGCCGCGCGCGCGGCGGCGCCGACGCCCGCCTAGCGAACCAGGCGCCGGCTCCGGGACATCCCGGAACCGCTCCGTGTAGGTCCGGGTGTTCAGGCGCCCGCGGTGCTCCGATACTGCTGCCATGGACGCGCACGAACCCCAGCAGCCAACCGGCGGCGCGCCGCTGTCGCGCTCGGCTCGGGCGTCCTTCCGCGAGGCCGCCGCATGGGGCCTGACGGTCGTGATCACGCTCGGGGCCGCGGTCTGTGCGGCCGCGGGTGGCGTGATCCTCGCGGTCTTCGGACTCAGCGGTGCGGCCGCTGCGCTGGCCGGGCTGCTCATCGTCGTTGGTGCGTCGGTCTGGCGGCGCGGCCTCCTGCCGGTGGCCGTCGTCTCCGTCACGCTCACGCTGGGCGCGACGTGGGCTGCCGACTCCGAGAACCGACTCGACCGGTCGACCGGCACGATGGTCGTCGAGCCGCGCACCCCTTCGGACCTGCGCGCCGGCCCCTACCGGCTCGGGATCGGAGGGATGCTCATGGATCTGCGGCGGTTCCGGGCGCCGGACGGTTCGACGTCCAGGATCGCCGCCCGTACCGATGCCGGCCGGCTCGTCGTCGCCCTGCCAACGGATCGGTGCTTCAACCTCCGCGTGCGGTTCCGCGAGGAGCCCACGGGGCCACCCGCGACGTTCGCGCTTCGCGTGATGCGCGGGGCGACCGGCAGGATCGAGCCGACAGACGTCTCCATGAGCAGCATGGGCTTCACGCGCTCGGCCATTGCGGGCGACAGCCAGCGGTCCGGCGCCGCGGCCCTGCGCGCCGACGAGGCCGGTGAGACGACCTTGCCCTATGGACTCCTGGCCTTCAATCGCTGGGCCTACGAGGCCGGACGCTACGAGCGCGTCGCGGCCGGGGAGCCGGGTGCGCCAACCCTGGATCTCGACCTGCGTTCCACCCAGCAGATGGTGATCCGCTCCTATCCGGTCGAGCTCAATCCGCTCAGCCTCGTTTTCGATCCCCTCACCGGATTGCCGCGCGGCGGCATCGCCTGGCCGGAAGGCCTCGCAAAGCCGGCGCCGCCGGACACCAGAGGGCGCAAGGCCCTGTCGATCCAGCGCACGCCCGAGAACCGCGCCCGGTGGATCGCCTGGGAGGGGCAGATGATCGCCTGGGCCAAGGCGCACGCCAAACGGGCGGCCGGGCCGTGCGCCTCGCGCGACGAGGTCCGCGCCCGCGGGTTCTCGTTCCTCACCCAGCCGGAATCGGTCCGCACCGGTGGCCGCACCGATCGGCTCCTGGCCTCGGGTCGGCGGCCCCGGTCGTCGATCCCGCAGCGCACGGTCGACGCCCCGGACACGATGCTCAGCGTGGAGGTCGACGGCCTCGGCCACACGACGCTCGGTAGAGACCAACGACGCATCGGAAGCGGCGAGTCGACGCGGGTGACGCCATGAGCGCCGTCGCCCGCCCGACGCTGCAGCGGCTGCCCCTCGCGGCCGCGCTGACAGCGCTGGCGACCCTGCTCGTGACCCTGCTGCTGGGCCCGGCGGCGCCCTCGCTGCCGTCGATCGTGCTCGCCGCTGCTGCCGTCTCGCTCCTGTTTGCCGAACTTACCCGCCGGGCGCGCGAGCTCCTGCTGGGCGGGCTCGGCCATCAGATCGCGCTGGCGCTGCTTGCGGTTGCCGTCGTCGCCGCCGGTTGGTCGCTCGTCGCGACGACGCTCAGTGTCACGTTCGGGCTCATCTTCGCGCTCGGCCTGGGAGGGACCGCGCTGGTCACGCTGGCGATCCTTCGGCTGTCGGATGGGACCGGGGCCGGACCGACACCCTGGCAGTCGCTCACCAGCACCCAGGGCACAGCGGCCGCCAGCCGGGCGCGGTTCCGGCTGCTCGGGCCGCTGCTCGTCGGGGTGATCGCCGCACTGGCCGCGCTTCGCCAGCTCGCGGTCGAGCTGATGAGTGGCGTCAACGGTGGGCCTCCGGACCGCGCGTGGGCGCTGGGTGCCGTGATGGTCGTGATGGTCGTCGCCGGCCCGTTCTGGGCGACGCGCAACCTGGCCCGTGGACGGATCGAGCAGCGGCGTGCGGCGCCGGTCGCGCGCGACGAGCAGGTGGTCGCTGCCCACCTCCACGACTCCGTGCTGCAGACGCTTGCGCTGATCCAGCGGGCCGACGATCCCGGGCGGATGGTGCAGCTCGCCCGCCAGCAGGAACGGAGCCTGCGGGCCTGGCTGGCGGGGCGGGACGACGCGGTCGCGGCCAGTCTCGCCGAAGCCGTGCGGCTCGCAGCCCATACGGTGGAGGACGAGCAGCCGGGCGCCGCGATCGAGGTGGTCATCGCCGGCGATGCGCCGCTCGACGCCGGCTCGGACGCCTTGGTGCTGGCGGCGCGGGAGGCGATGCGCAACGCGGTCCGTCACGGCGACGGGACGGTGCACGTCCTGCTGGAGGTCGCGGGCGACGGTGCTCGTGAGCTCTTCGTGCGCGACACGGGCAGCGGATTCGACCTGGCCGGCGTCGGCGAGGAGCGCCGCGGCGTGCGGGACGCGATCATGGGGCGCATGGGGCATGCCGGCGGCACCGCGACGATCGACAGCGGGCCGGCGGGGACGGTGATCGCGCTGCGACTCCCGCCGCCCCGAAACGAGCGGACGCCATGACCGCCTCCAACGAAGCGACCCGGACCCCGGCGCTCGATGGCGCTGGCGCCGCGGTGAAGCCGACGGTGGTGCTCGTCGACGACCATGCCCTGTTTCGAGCGGGCGTCCGTTCCGAGCTCGCCGGGCACGTACACGTGGTGGGGGAGGCCGCCGACGTCGAGTCGGCGATCGCGGTCACCCTCGGAGCCGCACCCGACGTGCTCCTGCTCGACGTGCACCTGCCCGGCGGAGGTGGCGTGACGGTGCTCGAAGAGGTGCTCTTGCGGCGCCCGACGCAGATGGTGCTCGCGCTGACCGTGAGCGACGCTCCGCAGGACGTGATTGCCGTCGTGCGGGCCGGAGCGCGGGGCTACGTGGAGAAGTCGATCGATCCGGCCGACCTCGTCGCAGCCATCCACAGCGTCGCGGCGGGCGAGCCGGTGTTCAGCCCGCGTCTGGCGGGGTTCGTGCTCGAGGCCTTCTCAGGGCGCGGCCCGGTCGCGCCCGTCGACCCCGAGATCGAGTCGCTCACCCCGCGCGAGCGCGACGTGATGCGCCTCATCGCACTCGGCTTCTCCTACAAGCAGGCGGCGCTCAAGCTCGAGATCGGTCACCGCACCGTCGAGTCGCACGTCTCCTCGGTGCTGCGCAAGCTCCAGCTCTCCAGCCGCCACGAGCTCGCGCGCTGGGCGAGCCGGCGGGGCCTGACCGACTGATCGATCGGCCCCGCCGGCCAGCCTTCAGCGCAGGACCCGGATCTCCACGCGTGCGTTGAGGCGGCGGCCCTCCAGCGTCCGGTTGCTCACCCGTGGGCGGGTCGCGCCGAATCCACGCGTCGTGATGCTGGCCTTCATCCCGGCGGCGCGCAGCGCGTCGCACACGGTGCGGGCCCGCTTCGCCGCGACGGCGTCGAGCAACCGCTTGCTGCGGCCGTCCAGACGCGAGCTGTGCCCCTCGCAGCGGATGGCCCGCGCTGGGGCGAGCTTCGCCGCGAGCGAGCGGAGCCAGGCGCGCTGCTCGGTGCCGAGGACCGCTCGGCCAGAGCGGAAGAAGGCGAACGTCGGGACGAATCGTGCTCCGGGGGCCAGCACGGGGATCGCGAGACGTGCGACCGCCGTCCTCCCCATGACGAGGTCCTTGCGCAGCCCGCCGACTTCGACCCGCACGGTGAGGGTGTCGGCGACGTTCGGGATCACGAACCGTGACTTGGCGGTGGTGACGCTGGACGTGCGCCCGTCGGAGAGCTTCACCTGGGCCAGGTACTTCGTCCTGCGGTCGGTCGCCGCCCAGCGCACCTCGACGCGGTCGCCCGAGAGCCGGCGCAGCTCCAGGCGGCTCGGCCGAGCCGGCTTGGGCTGCGGCGCGACCCGGAAGGTGGCGACGTCGATCATCGCGACCGGCTCGTCGTCCGCCGACGTCACGACCGCCTTGACCTTGCGCTCCCCGCTCGGACCTTCGCCGGGCTCGAAGGGCACGGTGGCGCACATGACCGGGACGCCGTCCCGGAGTTTGCCGTCGGAGCAAGGCTTGCCCTGCACGTCGGTCGTGATCGTCGAGCCGTTGTCCTGCCCGCGCTCGGCGAGCGTGAGCGTGTCGGTGGCCTTCTTGGTGTACCGCAGCGAGAGCGTCCGGCGGGAGCCGCTGCCCTCGACCGTGCCCGTAGCGGTCGGCCTCGGCTGGTAGCCGGCGTGCTGGACGGCCAGGACCGGATGCTCCGCGTCGGCTGAGGAGACGGTCCACGTTCCGCCGGCCGGGGCGACGACCATCACGTTGGTCGAGTTGTCGGACGGGTTCTCGGCGATGTAGTAGCGCCCCTCGCTCGTCGCGCTGACCCCGTCGGTCGGAGAGACGATCGGCGTGCCGCCATTGGGCGGGGTGAGGACGAGCTTGGGCGGTGCCGTCGCACCGGTCGCATGGAAGACGGTGATCCGCTGCTTCGCGGCCACGTCCACCGGGAACACGGCCGGCTGCCCGACGGCGCTTCGGCTCGCCGGACGGGCCTCGACGTAGTCGCCGATCCCGCAGCTGCTCCACATGACGTCGACGTCGAACGGACTCCACCGCACCCCGGCCCCGGGGTGCCAGGAGACGTCGAACAGGCCAACGTCGACCGAGAGGTTGATGCACACGGCCAGCCCCCTGCTCGAGACGACGAATTCACCGATGTCGCGGCAGCCGATCGACCGGATGCACGCACGTCCGTCGCCCCCGAAGTTGAACTTGGCCCGCGACGTGTCGAGCCAGCCGCCGACGTTGCCCTCGACCGACAGCACGCCCTTGAAGTCCTTCTTGAGCTGTGCGCTCAGGTCGATCTGGTTGCTGCCGTTGATGCCGAGCGTCGCGCTGCCGATGTTGATGCCCTTGAACCCGAAGCTGGGTGCGGTGAGCGACGCGCGCCAGGGCCGCTGGATGTTGCCGTCCTTGAAGGCGTCGTCGTAGGCGAAGTCGAGTTTCTGGTCGAGGTCGATGCCCTTCACCGAACCTCCGGCCAGGCGACCGCGCAGTGAGATCGGCGCGCGACCGGCTGCCTTGTCGGCCTCGGTGAAGTTCTCCGGGGTGCAGAGCACGGCGCCGAGGATGCCGAGGTTCACGTCGCTGCCCAGGCTGAGGGCCGTCTTCGACCCCTCGAGCCGGTTGATCCGGCCGCCGGAGACGCTGCCGAACATCTTCAGCGACAGCCCCGACGGCAGTTTGGGCAGCGCGAACGACAGACCGCCGGTCCAGGCGTCGGACGGAACGTTCGGCGCCGCGTCGCCGTCGTGGCAGCGCCCCTCCGGATAGCCGCGGTTGACGCCTGCACCGTTCCCGGTCTCGGGGCCGGGGCAGCGCGCTGCATCCGTTCCTCCGCTCGCGGCGAAGCAGAGGTCGCGTACCGGGATGGTCCCGACGTAGGCGCTCGGGAGCGAGAGCTTCATCCCGCTGGCCCCGTTCGCGCCCCAGTTGTGGTTGAAGCTGGTCTTCGTGCCATCGTCGGAGATCGCGATCGCCGTGCGGATGGGCTGGTAGCCGCCGGTGTCGCCGACCCTGCTCGGCGTCGCGCTGATCGGATAGGGCAGCGAGATCGAGCCGCCGACGACCGAATAGCGCACGCCGTCGGCCCGCCTGCCGAAGGAGAGGAACACCGGGGAGACATCCATCCCGTTGACCCTCATCGAGGTCCCGGCCTTGAGATCGAAGGCCGGCGACTCGAGCTCGCCCTTGGGCGCTCCGGGGCGCTGCTTGACGCCGAAGCCGTTGAGCGTCCCGTCGACCGACGGCGGGGCCAGCCCGACACCGCTCCTGACGGTGCCGAGCGAGAGTACGCGCGTCGCCGTGCAGGTCCCGGCCGCCGTTCGCTGCCCGACGCAGAGGGTCACCGTGGGCAGCTTGCCCTCGAAGGGCTCGATCACGATGCGGCGACGATCGTCGAACGGGATGAGCACCGACTGGGGCGTGGTGTCCTGGGCATCCATGGACCAGGGGTAGAGCTTGGCCCGGCCGGTGAAGGGCACACCGTTGATCGTGAACCGGCCCTCGACGAGCTCGTAGGCCCGCTGGCGCTCGGCCGTCTTCTCCTCGACGCGCGTGACGCACCCCGGGTAGTCGACCTCGACCTGAATCGTGTTCTCATGATCGAGGTTCAGCGTGGTGCGGCAGCGCGAGACGGTGTAGTTGAAGGTCTTCGTGGCGCTGAGACCGCTCTGGGTCTCCGCGGTCACCGTGAAGGTCTTGCGACCGGGGGTCGCGGTGTCGAGCGTCTTGCCGGTCTGGCTGGGCCGGCATGCCGTGATCGGGCCGGAGAACCGACCCTCGTCGCAGCGGAACGGGAACGCGTTGATGGTGTCGCCGACGTAGTAGGTCCTGCCCTCTTCCGGGACGTTCGAGAAGGTGATCGAGGGACGCTCGGCGACGGTGTACCGCACGCTCGCGACCCCGAGGCCGCCTTCCTCGGTGAAGGCTTCCACCCTGTAGGAACCCGGCCCCGGCGTACTCGTGTCGAGCAGACCGGTGCCATCGGCCGAACGGTTTCCGTCACGGCAGGTCTCGATGCCGAGGCTGTACTCCCCGGCGGCACAGGTGAAGGTCGTGGCGACCCGATCGCCGAGGGCGTAGACGGCGCCCGCCGTCGGGCCCGACAGCGTGAGCTTGGGAGGAGCGGCGACGACGTAGGAGACCGTCGCACGAGCGGACGATCCATCCTGGCCGGTCGCGACCACCCGGTAGGTCTGGGGCCCCGGGGTCGAGGTGTCCAGGCGTCCTCGGCCCGATGCGCCGGCGTCGTCCTTGCACGAGGCGATCGGTGCGCCGTCGACGCCCGGCGCGCAGCTGAACGCGGTCTCGACGCGCATGTCCTGCGGGTAGAGCCGCGGCTCCTTCGGGCTTGCTCCGCTGCGGACGAAGAGGTCGACCGTGGGCGACCCGGCCCGCGGAGGCGTGAGGTTGCGCAAGACGCTGATGGTGCTGGCATCGCCGTTCGCCGCGACCACGTCGATGCGGCCGTCGCGGTCGAGGTCGGTGGCGACCACGGCGAGCGGTGACTCACCGGTCGGCCGGGCGACCGGGGCGGCGAAGGTCCCGTCACCGGTTCCGGCCAGGACCGCCACGCCGTTGTCGAGCGTGTTTGCCGAGATCAGGTCGGGGCGTGCGTCGCCGTCGAGATCCGCGATGGCGACGTCCGCCGGCCTGCTGCCCGATGGGAAGTTCGCGGCCGGGCCGAGGGCACCCGTACCGTCTCCCCGCAGGACGCTCAGCGTGTCACCCTCGCGGTTCGCGGTGACGACATCGAGCGTGCGGTCTCCGTCGAGATCGGCGGTCGCCAGCCGGATCGGGGTCGTGGTCGCGCCGGTGTCGTAGGAGACGGGATCACCGAACGGGCCGAACGAGCCGGTGACGACGCCGAGACGCACGATGACGCTGTCCGCGTCGGTGCCTGCGGTCACGAGGTCGAGGACGTCGTCGCCGTCGACCTTGGCCAGCGCCACGTCGGAGGTCCTGCCGGCTGCGGCGTAGGGGATGGCGGGTTCGTAGCCACCGACGGCGTCGCTGAGCAACACGCTCACGTCCCCGGACCCTCGGTTGGCGGTGACGAGGTCGGGACGCCCGTCGCCGTTCAGGTCACCGGCGGCGATCGCGTTCGGACCCGAGCCGACCGGGTAGTCGGGGCTCGGTGCCTCGAACGTGCCGTCACCCTTGCCGCGCAGGACCACGACGGCGTTCGAACCTGCGACGGCGAGGTCGAGCTTGGCGTCGCCATCGACATCGGTCGCGACGACGGCGCTGCCGTAGATTCCCGCCGGCACGTCCACGGCCGGCCGGAGGGTGCCGTCGCCCTCTCCGAGGTGCACGCTGATGGTGTCCACCTCCCGGGTGGCCGCGACGATGTCGGGCGCCCCGTCCCCGTTGAGATCCGCGGCCGCGAGGTCGCTCGGGAGGGGCCCGGTGGGGTAGTTCCTGGGGAACGAGAGGGTCGGCTCCGCTGCTGCGACCGGCGCAGCGGTGGCGAGGAGGATGGCGCTGAAGGTCAGCGCGAGGAGGCTGCGGTGCACGGGTAGGGGTCCCTGATCGTCTTCGATGCGAAGGACCAACCACGCGGGAGCGGTGATTGGCGTCATCCTCCAACCACTGCAGTCGACCGGCGCCCCTAACGCTGGAACGACCTGGCGCAGCGACAGCCGCCCCTGCCGGCGCCCCTCAGCGGCGTGGTTTGCCGGCCGCGATCATGGGCACCGCCTCCGCGACTCGTTTGGCGCGGGTCTCCTCGCGCTTGGCCTCGGTCACCCAGCGCACGTATTCCTTGCGGTGCGACGGGGCCAAGGCGGCAAACGCGTCGAGGGCACCCGGCTCGGCCTCGAGACCGGCCTTCAGATCGTCGGGGAGTTCGACCTCGCGCGGCGCCGTCTCGAGCGTGACCTCGACGGTGATCGTCTGGCCCGCCTCGACGCCAGCGGCCTCGCGGACGGCCTTGTTGAACCCGAGCAGGGTCTCGCCCTTCATCCGTCCGATCCGCCCGGCGAACGTGTAGTCGCCGTTGACCGTCACCGTCACGGCCGGGGTCTTGGCGCCCTGGCCGATCTCCGCGACCTGCTCGTCGGTGAGCACGATCGCGGCGGCAGGGCCGCGCGGCTCGAGGGTCGCGGTGATCGTGACGGGGGCTGGAGCGTCGGACATGCAGGCACCCTACGACGGCCCGGATCGCGTGTCTTCTCGAATCGTGCGGTCAGAGGATCTGTTCGCAGCCGCGCAGGCGGTCACCGACATCGGCGTAGACGCGATCGTTCCCGGGGCCGCAGTCGATGCGCTCGGCGACGCCGTCGAGCGCATGGATGAAGTCGTCGCCCGCCCCGGCGACGACGCGGTCGATGCCGCCGGCCGGCAGGATCGTGTCGTTGCCCGTCCCGCCGTAGATGAGGTCGTCGCCCGCCTGGCCCCACAACATGTCGTTGCCCGCCCCGGCGTCGGCATCGTCGTTGCCGATCCCGAGGAACATCTTGTCGTTGCCGGCGCCGCCGACGAGCTTGTCATTGCCCGGGCCGGCGTCGAAATCGTCGTCGCCGTCGAAGCCGTAGAGGATGTCGTCGCCCTCGAGCCCGATGAGCACGTCGACGGCGTTGGTGCCGATGAGCTTGTCCGGGCCGACCGTGCCCTTCGCCCCGACGCTGGTGTAGGGGCTGGCCGGCGTCGCCGCGCTCGCGAGGGCTGGGCCGCCCACGAGCAGGCCGGCGTTCACGCGGCCGGTCATCGGGCTGAACGCGAGGTCCTGCGCGGCGGGGTCGCCGAAGACGATCGTCTCGCAGCCGACGGCGTTTCGCGCCTCGCCCGATGACTCGACGTACACGGTGTCGTTGCCTTCGCCGCAGTCGACGGTGTCGACGCCCGTCCCGCCGTAGATGACGTCGTCGCCGGCCCCGCCGCCGATGGTGTCGTTGCCGCCGCGGCCGCCTGAGATCACGTCGTTGCCGTCGCCACCGCGGCCGGTGTCGGTGCCACCGCCGAGGTCGATCACGTCGTCGCCGGGGCCGCCGTCGGCCCCGTCGTCGCCGTTGCCGGTGTGGATGAGGTCGTTGCCGTCGCCGCCGCGCACGTCGCGGTCGGCGCCGCGGTTCGTGTCGATGTAGTCGTCGCCCGGGCCCGCGTCGGTGATCGGGTCGTCGCCGTAGCCCTGCTCGACCATGAAGTCGTTCCCCGGGCCGCCGTAGGCGAAGTCCAGGCCGTCGCCGCCGTCGATCTTGTCGTCGCCCGGGCCACCGAGCAGGGTGTCGCCTGAGAGTCCTCCGTCGAGGGTGTCGCTCCCGTCGCCGCCGAAGAGGGCGTCGGCATCGAGGTCGCCGGTGAGGACGTCGTCGCCACGGCCGCCGGAGAGCCGGTCGCGATCGACGCCGCCGTCGAGGGTGTCGTTGCCGTCGGCGCCGTAGAGCCGGTCGTTGCCGAGCGCGCCGATCAGGACGTCGGTGAGGGGCGTGCCCCGCATCACGTCGGCCCTGCTGGTGCCCTGGCGGAACTGCGGCTTCTTCGTCGCGGCCTCGGCGACCGGGGCTCCACCGAGCGCGAGCGCGCTCGAGAGCAGGGCGGCGTGGAGGAAGCGGCGGGTCGGCATCACGGGGTGAGAACCCCGGTGACGCCGAGAGGTTGCGGCGCGCGCAGCCTCCGTCAGAGGACCTTCTCGCAGTTCTTCAGACGGTCCTTCTTGCGGTCGGCGTAGACGCGGTCGTAGCCCGGGCCGCAGTCGACCTTCTCGCCGATGCCGTCGATCGAGATGATGAAGTCGTTGCCGGCACCGCCGGAATAGGTGTCCTTGCCCTTGGAGCCGGTCATGGTGTCGTTGCCGTCGCCGCCCTTCATCACGTCGTTGCCGGCCTGACCCCAGAAGGTGTCGTCGCCGGAGCCACCGTCGGCGTGGTCGTTGCCGAGGCCGAGGAACATGCGGTCGTTGCCGGGGCCGCCGAGGAGGCGGTCGTTGCCCGGGCCGGCGTCGAAGTCGTCGTTGCCTTCGTTGCCGGTGAGGGTGTCGTTGCCGCCGAGGCCGATGAGGATGTCGACGCGCGGGCCGCCGTTGATGGTGTCGTCGTGCGCGGTGCCCTTGGCGCCGGTCATGTCGTACGGGCTGGAGGGTGTGGCCTGGAAGGCGAGGTCGGCGCCACCGACGAGCAGGCCGGCGTTCGTGCGGCTCGTCATCGGCGTGAAGTCGCGGTCGTCGGCGGCGGGGTCGCCCAGGACGATGTTCTCGCAACCGCGGGTGGACCGGGCCTCCGCCGCGGCGGAGACGTAGACGGTGTCGTTGCCGTCGCCGCAGTCGACGGTGTCGGCGCCGGTTCCGGTGTAGACGATGTCGTCGCCGGCGCCGGCGTCGATCGTGTCCTCGCCGCCCTTGCCGCCGGAGATCACGTCGTTGCCGTCTCCGCCGAGGCCCGTGTCGGTGCCGCCGCCGAGGTCGATCACGTCGTCGCCGGGGCCGCCGTCGACCTTGTCGTCGCCGTTGCCGCCGTAGATGAGGTCGTTGCCCTCGCCGCCGAGGACGGAGCGGTCGGCGCCGCGGTTCGTGTCGATGTAGTCGTCGCCGGGGCCGCCGTCGACGAGCGGGTCGTCGCCGAAGCCCTGCTCGACGATGAAGTCGTTGCCGGGGCCGCCGTAGAGGAAGTCGAGGCCGTCGCCACCATCGAGCTTGTCGTCGCCGTCGCCGCCGTAGAGGTAGTCGCCGGCCTGGCCGCCGCTCAGCGTGTCGTTACCGACCTCGCCATACATCCTGTCGAGGCCGATGTCGCCGGTCAGGGCGTCGTTGCCGATGCCGCCGAGCATGCGGTCGGCGCCGAAGCCGCCGTCCATGCTGTCGTCGCCGCCATTGCCGAAGAGCTTGTCGTTGCCCATCTCGCCGTACATCGTGTCGGCCGACTCGGTGCCGCGCAGCGTCTCACCGATGCGGGTGCCTTCGTGGACGCGGGCCTCGGCCACGGTGACGGGGCCGGCGAGGGAGAGCGTGAGCGCGAGTGCTGCGAGCGGCAGACGAGGGGAGGGGAGCGAGGCCATGCATTCCCTGTCGGGTCTCCGGCGACCCCAGTAAACGGACGATCGAGTCCACCGGACGTCCGTTCTAGTCCAACCAGTCGGCCCGTGGTTCGTTCAGCAATGGCGGGCGATCCCTGTCCACCCGCGAGTCCGATCGCGCCACGCGAGTGAAGTTCGCGGCCCCCGCTCCGACCGCGGGCGCGGCCTGCCCTTGCCGGAGGGGGCGGCCGGTGCTAGTTGCTGGCCAGCGCGGGCTTGCGGCCGGCGAGGATGCTCACGGCGTCGCCGGCGTCGTCGAAGCGGGCGATCTCCTGGAGACCGGCCCAAGGCATCGCCGCCGCATAATCGGCGACGGAGCGGAAGGCCCAGTGACCGGCGTCCGGCTGATCGGAGACCGACTCCGCGAGGAAGACGATCCCGCACGGCGCGAGCACCCGCTCGAGTTCCGCCCCGACGGCCGCGAGCGCCGTCGCGCCCCGGATCCCACCGAGGACCAGGCAGGTGAACGCGACGGAGGCTTCGCCGTCAGACAGCGGCAGCGGCGCGTCGCCCGCCTCGAGCAGGCGATATTCGACACCTTCGGCGGCCGGCGCCGCGTCGAGCAACTCGGCGACGGGGTCGACGCCGATCGCCAGACCGGCCAGCGCGGCGAGGTCGGCGGTGAGTCGACCGCTGCCGCATCCGAGATCCAGGACCGTCCGGACCGGCCCCGGCGCCAGCGGGATGAGTGCTGCGAGTTCGGGCAGGAGGAGGGCGCGGTGCCGGAGGGTGATGTCCTCCAGGGGCTCGTCGTGGTCGGTCGAGACCACCGACCTCGCGCCGAGGGCCTCTGCGCGTGCCTGCCAGTAGGCGACGCCCGCGGCGGCGGCCTCGTGGTCGCCGGTCGCCCGGCCGCCGGCGTCCGCCGTCAGCCCGGGCTCATCGGTCGCGGTCGTCGCCGCGTCCGCCATCCCGCCGCCGGGCATCAGCGCGACACGATCGGATTGAGCGGCGTGTCGATCACGGCGCCGGGCGTCGCACCCGGCATGAACTTCTCGAAGTCGCCGGAGACCTGCGTCGGGCTGTCGACGAGCGGAGCACCGTCGGCGAAGTACGTCGTCGCCATCACCTGTCGCGGCTGCGTGGTCGCGTTGCCCCGGGCGAAATGGAAGCACCATGCGTGGTGGAAGCTCACCTCACCGAGCTCGAAGGGCGTGTCGTCCACGACGACCCCGGCCTCCTTGAAGGTCTCGGCCACGCCGCGGTCGTAGGAGGAGTCGGTGCTGCTGAAGTCGACCCCGTCGACCACCTTCCACGTCTCGATGCCGGCGGCAAAGGCCAGCGGGCCCATCGGCGCCGGGATCGCCTGCAGGGGGATCCAGCTCGTGACGATGTCGCGCGAGGCGATCGGAAAGTGATGGGCGTCGAAGTGCCACGGGGTGCGGCCGCAGCCCGGGGTCTTCGAGAGCACGTTGTCGTGGTAGATCCGGGTGTCGTCGACGCCCAGCAGATCGGCGGCGAGGCGTCCGATCCGGGGGGAGAGCGCGAAGAGGCGCAACACCTCGGAATCGCCCTGCCACATGAGGTCGAGGCTCAGGAACCCCGAGGTGCCGGGGCCGTCGCCTTCGGCAGCCAGCCGTTCGACCTCCGAGCGGGCCAGCGCGAGGGCGCCCGGGCTCAGGACGTCCTTGACCTTCAGGTAGCCGTCGGCCCGGAAGCGCTCGGCCTGGGCCTCCGTGAGCGCGTACGGCGTGGCGAGCTCCTCGCGGAGCGCCTCGATGGTGGGCAGGTCGACGGCTGCCGGTGGGTCGACCTCGACGAGCTCGGTCGGTGCGCCCTCATCGTCGGCGAGCGAGAGGTACCAGTCCCACCATGCCTCGTTGCTCTCGTCCCACTGCCCGGCGACCCCGGACTGCTCGGCGTGTTCGGCACTCAGGATGCGACTGTCCACGGGACCGTGACTCCTTCGGGGGCGAGGACGATGCAATCGACCTCTTGGTGGAAGCGGTACACGCCGGCGGCGGCATCGAGCTGGGACTCGAGGTAGGCCCCGAGGACGGGCGCGACGAGCAGCTGGCGCAGGGAGAGTGAGTCGTCGAAGAGACACCGCTGCAGGTACCCCTCCAGCACGATGGTGTCGGTCGCCTCGATCACGTGGTCGTAGGCGATCCGTCGCACCTGCGGCTCCGCGCCCTGGCGGCGAAGCTCGGCGATGAGGTCGTCGGAGGCGACGTACTGCGTGCCCTCGCCCTCGCGCACGCCGGCCAGGAACGCCTCGTAGATGCGCAGGTAGTGCCCGTCGGTCGCGCCCTGCGCGATGAACGAGAAGGACTCGGGGCCGGCGGCCGAGCGGAACCGGGCGACGGCGTCGGCGAGGTTGGCCGGCTCGAGTGCGTAGAGCGCGTGGGTCGCCCACACGACGTCCCACGGGCCGGCGTCCTCGTCGAGCTCCTCGAGGGTCGTCTGAAAGCGCTCACCGGCGGCGAAGGGCGCCTGCAGGACGGCCGCCGCCTCCGTGATCGAGAACGCGCTCGGGTCGAGCAGGTCGTAGCGGATGGTCGGCAGCCCGGAGAGGTCGGTGTCGCGCTGCAGCGCGGCCGGGAACTTGCCCGAGCCGCACGCCACGTCGAGCAGTGACGGCGCACCGCCGGCGCGCTCCGCGGAGGCCGACAGCACCGCGGGCCAGTCGAGGGCGGCGGCGAGCAGCTGGTAGTCGAGCCGCGCCAGCGCGTAGAAGGCCTCCATCTCCGCTCGGCCCGCCTCGCTCCAGTGCGCAAGGCTGCGAGCAGCGGTGTCCGGGGCAGGGCGAGCAGGCGTCACCGTCGGGATACGGAGCCCGGCTGCAGATCGATCGTTCCGGACTTCCGATCGGTGGATCGGACGCCGGTTGACCGGCCCGGCTACCGGCCGCGCAGCGTCTTCGCCTCGACCGTGGCGAGCCCGGCGAGCAGGATGCCCGCGGCGATCGAGTACCCGGAGGCGGCCCGCAGGACGGGTTCGGCGACCGGCTCGGCGAGCATCCAGCCGAGGAAGAGCCCAGCCGCGGCCGCCCAGACCGCGGCGGCGATCGGCGCACGGCCGTGGGCCAACGCGGACTGGTTGAGCGTGCCGGCCGCGAGATGCAGACCCATTCCAAGACCGACGAGCGCGAGGGAGGGGCGGGTGAAGTCGTAGTCGGACGAGAACGCCAGGTTGATCGCCCACGGCCCTACGGCGAGGAGCCCGACGATCACGGCACCGGCGAACCCGGCGATCACGAGCATCGTGAGGCGCAGGGCCTTGGCGGCCTCCGCCCTGTTGCCGCTGGTGGAGAGCGCGGCGAGATGGGGGAGGAGCGTGCTCTGCACCGCCTGGAAGAGCTGCAGCGGCGCGCGCGAGACGAGAAAGGCGTTGAACACGGCGCCCGCGGCCCCGGCCGCACCGGCGAGTGCCGCGAGGCCGGCGCCCGACTTGGCTCCGACGGTGAGCACGCCGGCGGTGATGAGGATCTGCTCGGCGAGCATCACGATCACCGTCGAGCCGGCGAAGATCGCACCGGCGCGCAGGCTGAGGCCGGCCGCGCCCGTCGAGGGCGACGTGGCCAGCGTCTCGGTGGCGAGGAACTCGGCGGTGGCCTTCGACGTCGCGCCGAGCGCCTCCGCCTCTTCGGGGGTCACGGCGACGAGATCCTCGGAGGCGGGCGAGCTGGCGGCGTCGGCGTCGCGGGCCGCCAGGGCGCTCAGGCCACCGCGGCGCGCGCGTTCGGCGTCGCGGATGGCGCGATCTTCGGCGGCGGAGCGTC
>JAURVW010001487.1 GCA_030655275.1 Solirubrobacteraceae bacterium | reverse complement strand
GCGTGGGGCGGTCGCGCGTGCGGATCGGCCGCCAGTAAATCGCGCAGCAAGCGCAGCGCGTGGCGACACGCGGTAACGCCCATGCCGGCTTCGCCGCAGTGTTGCGTGAACAGCGCCGCTTCCTCCTCAGTGAGGGTGGGCGGGATGGCGCCGCGGTGGCGGCTGCGCAGACGGTCGGCGGCGCCCAGCTGCCCTTCGCGCCAAGCCTGAGCGGCATCGCGGCAAAAACGCAGCGCCACGCCGCCGCTGACCAGATAATAGAGCAGGGCGCCGAGGGCAAAATAATCGGTGGCGGCGCTGGTGCGGTAGGCGGCGCCGCCGTCATCGCAGCGATCGGCGAACACCTGTTCCGGCGCCTGCCAGTTGGGGGTGCCGGCATACGCGTGCGGCGCCCCATCGAACAGGGCGCGGCTGGTGCCGAAGTCGGCCAGCTTGACGATGCCGCCGTCGTCGCTCAGCAAAAGATTCGACGGTTTCAGGTCCAGGTGGCGGCGGCCGTATTGGTGGACCTTGGCCAGCGCCTGGTTGATCTGTCCGACCCAGTCGAAGGCGCGGGCGACCTCGCCGGGCTGCCCGGCCGCGCGCCGCCGCGCCATCCAGGCGCCCAGGTCGCCCGCCATCAATTCAAGCGCCAGCGCCGGCAAGCCCTCGTGCACGCCGCTATCGAGCAATCGCACGATGTGGCGCGCGTCCCACGGCGCCAGCTGGCGCAGGAACGCCGCTTCATCGATGGCGCCTTCGACCCAGCGCTGGCGCTGGCCGGCCGCAGCCTGCGCCATCTGCGCCTGGTTGACGAATTTGAGGGCCACGTGGCGCTCGCCAGTGAGGCCGCCGATGCGCGCGGCGCGCCAGACCAGGCCATACGCCGACCCGGCCAGCGGCGCGTCCAGCCGGTAGCTGTGCGCATCGAGTGTGACGACCATCCCCGCTGCCAGCATGCCGCTCCCCTGATTGAAATTGAATGAGGCGGCGCGCTGCCGTCCGCTCTCGCTTAGCTGGGGGCGGCGGAAACCCGGGAGTGGAAGGGGGACGAAAAAAAACCGCCCCAGGCGGGGCGGTCGATTTTGAAGCTGTACTTACAAATCGGCCTGAACCGATCAACGGTGATGGCCGTAGCCGCCGTGGCCGTAACCACCATGGCCGTAGCCGCCGCGTCCGCCGTAGTAGCCACGGCCACCATAGCCGCCGCCCACATACACCACCGCCGAAGGCTGGTTATAGTAGTAGGCCGGCGCCGGTGCGTAGTACACGGGGCGCGGTTCGACATACACCGGGGCCGGCTCGTAATAGCTTGAGCTGTACCCGCCGCGGTTGTCGTAGTACGAGCTGCGCGTGTCGACGTAACCGCCGTTGTTGTAACCGCGGTCGTAATATCGGTCGTTGGTTTGAATCGAATTGCCCACCGCCGCGCCCAGCACGCCGCCGATC
>JAURVW010001484.1 GCA_030655275.1 Solirubrobacteraceae bacterium | reverse complement strand
GGAGATTCGCGGCGAGCGAGCCGCCGAAGAGATGCGGGTGACTCGGCACGAGGAGCACGCCTGCGCTGGCCGCGACCTCGCCTGCGTCGATCGGGATCAGGCCGGCCAGGGCGAGCAACAGCGTCGACTTGCCCGCGCCGCTCTCGCCCGTGAGCGCGATCCGCTCGCCGGGCGCCAGCTCGAGCCAGGCGCCGTCGACGATGCGCCGCTCGCCGCGCCGCACCGTGAGGCCGGCGGCACGGAGCGCCGGGGCGGTCGTGAACGGAGTCGCCTCCTGGCCCCGGGCCGATCCTGCCGGGGTAGACCCCGTGCGGGGCCGCGACGAGGTGGGCAACGACGCCGTACCCCGACGACCATCCAGGCGGACCGGAGCGACCTCATCCGCCGACTCGTGCTCGATCGACGTGCGCAGCCGGGCAACGGCGCCGGTCGCGGGAGCCGTCGCGAGTGATGCATCGGCGAGGCCGTCGATTCGTTCGATCGTCGCGAGCGCGGCCAGGACGAGGGCGGCCGCGAACGGCCCGCCGAGACCACCACCGGCCACATCGCCGGATACGACGGCTGCGACGGCGACCGCCGAGGCGGCGGCCAGCACCGAGACCACCGCGGAGAGCGCCGCGCTCCGCGCCCCATTGAGCGCGGCCTCGCGTTCGAGCGTCTCGGAGCGCTGCGCGATCCGGCGCTGCTGCTGCGCCGTGCGCCCCGCGAGCAGTAGCTCAGTGCTGGCATCGAGTGCGGTGACGACCTCGCCCGCGAGGGTGCCGCGGTCAGCCTCGGCCCGTGCTGCGCGAACGCCGATGCGGCGTCCGGCGACCGCGACGGCCAGCCCACCGCCCACCGCGGCGATGGCGATCACGAGCGCCGCCACCGGCGAGAGGATCGCGGTGATCGCGACGGCGAGGACCGCCGTGACGATCGCAGCGACGGCCGGCACGACGACGCGGACGAGCAAGTCGGCCGTGCGGTCGACGTCGCCCACGGCGCGATCGAGCGCATCGGTGCGCGCCTCCGAGTCCGCGCCCGAGGCGAGATGCGTGAACACCTGGACCCGCACGCGCTGGAGGATCCGCAGCGCGGCGTCGTGGCTCGCGAGCCGCTCGCCGTACCGGGTGGTCGCGCGCAGGATCGAGAACATCCGCACGAGCACGATCACCGAGGTGAGTTCGAGCACCGGCGGCATCGTCGACGCCTCCACGATCAGTCCGCCGGAGATCGCCAGCACGGCCACGCCCGAGAGCGCCGAGAGCGCGCCCAGGCCGACTGCGCGGCGCACGAGCCGCCGGACGGGATCACGCCGCGAGGGCTTGACCAGCCGCAGGGCGTCACGAAGGGAGATCGTCGGGCGAGTAGGCGACGCGGGCGTCCGCGTTGAGACCAAGGCCGCAGGTGCGTCGACTGCTGAGGGTGAGGGAAGGACCGAAAGCGACGACGTCTGCGACGCCAGCGGGGCTTGCGCGGTGGACGACCCCTTCAGCGCGGACCGGACCCCCGCGGACGACACAGCCTGAAGTGCAGGTGGGAGCACCGTGGAAGAAGGCCTGCAACCGCGACCGGGTTCGATGTTCGCGACACGACCGCCGTCCAGCGTCACGACGCGGTCGGCGCGTTCCGCCAGGGCCGGATCGTGGGTGATCAGGACGGTGGTGCGGCCGGCCCGGAGTCGGTCGATCGTCGCCCCCAGCCGCTCGGCGGTGAGCGCGTCGAGCTGAGCGGTCGGCTCGTCGAGCACGAGGAGTTCTGCGCCGGCGAGCAGCGCCCGCGCGAGCGCCAGCCGCCGCAGCTCGCCGCTCGAGAGGAGTGCGCCACCGTCGCCGAGCTGGGTGTCGAGGCCGTCCGGCAACGCCGCGAGCAGCGACGCCAGACCAGCGTCGCTGAGCGCTTCGATCACCGCCGGATCGGTCGCTTCGGGCGCGCCGAGGCGAGCGTTCTCCCGCAGCGTGGCGGGCAGCAGCGTCGGCTCCTGCGCCACCCAGGCACAGCCAGCTCGCCAGGTGGCGAGGTCGAGCGTCGAGAGGTCGAGCATCGGATCGCCGCCGCCGATCGGGCCGACCAGGATCCGCCCGTCGCTCGGCGGGAGGAGGCCCAGCAGCAGCGAAGCCAGCGTCGACTTGCCCGCGCCGCTGTCGCCCACCAGCGCCACGGTCTCCCCTGCCGCGATCGTCAGCGACACGTCGCGGAGCCGCGCCTCGCGCGCGGCAGCGAGGTCGCCACCGTCGACGCTCGCGCGGTCCAGGACGATCGTCCGACGCGCTGGTCGCGGCGCCGCCGGGCCTCCGGGCCGACCCGCCACCGGGGCGGCCGCGGCCAACGCCTCGACGGCCGCGAGCCGATCGAGCGCGGCACGCGCATCGGCGGCGTCGTGGTAGCCGGAGCCGAGCCGGCGCAGCGGCGCGTAGAGCTCCGGCGCGAGGATGAGTGCTGGCAGGATCGCGGCGAGCGTGGCGTGGCCGCCGGCGAGTCGCACGCCGCCGATGACGGCCACGAGCGCAGTGCCGAGCATCGCGACGAGCTCCAGCACCAGGCCGGAGAGAAAGGCTGCGCGGAGGGTCTGCATCGTCTCGCGGCGGTAGTTCGCGGCGGCCGCGTCGACTTGTCCGCGTTGGTGGTCGGCTCGGCCGAACGCCCGCAGGTCGGTGAGTCCACGCAGCACGTCGAGGAGGTGCGCGCCGAGGAGCTGGAGGCTCGCGAGGCGCGCCTCCGACGCCGCCCGCGCCTCGGTGCCGACGAGCCACAGGAACACGATCAGGATCGGCACGGTCGGGGCGAGCACGATGGCCGAGAGGAGGTCGGTCCCCGCGACAGCGAGCAGCACCACGACGGTCGTCGCTGCGGCGGCCGGGCGGCCCGAGAGGAAACGACCGAGGTAGGCCTCGATCGATGGGAGCGCGTGAACAGCGTCGGTCGCGAGTTCGCCCGGACGCAGCGCGCCCGGTGAGGCCGCGGCGAGCGTTGCCGCCTGCTCCACGAGGCGACCGCGCAGCCGGCCGATCGCTTCCGCCGCGGCCTGACGGCCCGAGCGTTCGAGCGACCACGAGAGCGCGCCGCGCGCTGCGGCCGCCGCGATCAGCACCGCGCCGGCAGCCGCGTCGAATCGCCCCTGCTGCGCGAGCTCGACCACGAGCCGCGCGAGCGCGAACGCCTGCACCACCACCAGCAGGGCCCCGGGGAGCGCGAGCCGGGCCGCGCGCCGGAGATGGCGCTGCGCGGCCGGGTCGGCGGCGAGGAGCGCGTCGCCGGGCGAGACGGGGCGGACCGGCCGCTTCATCGGCGTGCCTCCCCACCCTGGTCGCCGACATCGGTGGCCGCACCCGCACCCGCACCGTACGACATGGATCCGCTCGCGCCGGCCAGCGCCGGTTCCGTGCCCGCCACGCCGAACCCGAGGCCCGCGCCGCGCTCGTTCGGCGCGATCCGCTGACGGAACACCCAGTAGGTCCAGCCCTGGTAGATCAGGACGAACGGCGTCATCACGCAGGCCA
>JAURVW010001483.1 GCA_030655275.1 Solirubrobacteraceae bacterium | reverse complement strand
CGCAGCGCCGCGGCACCACCAGTTCCGCGACGCGCGAGAGATGCATGGCGCCAGCCTCTCGGAGGTGCGGTCATGCAGGTGCACCGCACTGCGACAATCCCGCGCAGATGCTGTCCGTGATCGCCGCGGCCCAGGGCGGGTTCTCCCTCAACCCCGGCCCGCTCTTCATCCTGCTGCCGATCACCGTCGCGTACGTCGTGCGCTGGCGGGCGGTCGGCGCCCACCCCTTCCGCCTCGTGCTGTTCATGCTCGGCATGACGGCGGCGGTCGCGGCGCTGTTCACCCCGATCGACACGCTCGGCGACGACCTGCTCGCCATGCACATGGTCCAGCACCTGCTGATGCTCGACATCGCGCCGGTGCTCTGCCTCCTCGGCCTCACGAAGGCGATCTTCCGGCCGGCGACGAAGCGCGTGATCCAGCTCGAGCGCAGTCGCTTCCGTTGGATCCTCTCGCCGAAGACCGGCCTGATCGCCTACATCGGCGGCATGTGGTTCTGGCACTGGCCGACGATGTACAACGCGGCCGTCGAGCACACGGGTGTCCACGTCCTGGAGCACCTCACCTTCACCTTCATCGGGGCGATCTACTGGTGGCATCTCATCTCGCCGGTCCGCGACCAGCGCCAGCTCTCCGGCATGGGCGCGGTGCTCTACATGGCCACGACGAAGATCGGCGTCGGCATCCTCGGCATCGGCCTCACGTTCGTGCCCGAGTCGATCTACGACGTCTACCAACTGCCCGGCGGCGCCCTGAACCTGTGGGGCATGACCGCCCAGGAAGATCAGGCCCTCGCTGGCGTGATCATGGCGACGGAGCAGTCCATCGTGATGGGGATCGCGCTCGTCTACCTCGTGGTGCAGGCGATCGACCGCTCCGAGAAGGAGCAGCTGCGGATCGAGAAGTACGGCGATCCGAAGCGCCCCAAGGCGCCCGCGGGAAGCCCGCCGCCTTCGCGCGAGCTCTACTGAGCCGCGGGGGCGGGCCGCGGCTCCCGGCCACCGATGAGTTCGCCCGGCTCGACCGGTCATCACTGGTGAACCGCCTAGGAGCACCGCCCATGACCCCTCTCGACATCCCCGTCGGCCGCATCCATCTCGTGACGGTCGCGTCGTCGGATTTCAACCGCAGCATCGCCTTCTACGAGGCACTCGGATTCGAGAAGCGCGTCGATGCGCCGATGGGCGAAGGCCACCGATGGGTCGAGCTATTCCCCGACGACGGCGTCGCGGGCATCGCGCTCGTGGAGCGGGCGGCCGGTGCCGCGGCGGCGCCGACCGGGCTACTGCTCACGGCGACCGCCGACGTCGAGGAGACGCGTGCCGCGTACGCGGCCGCCGGATTCGACGTCGACGAGGCCGTCGCCCGCGAGGGTGCCGGCGTCACGACGAGCCTCGGCGCAGCCCGCGTGACCGATCCGTTCCCGCCGATGTTCTACGTCCGCGACCCGGACGGCGGCAGCGTCCTGGTCATCGGCTCGTGATGCCGCGGGCCCGGTCAGCGAGCCCGCGGCGGGGGCCCGCTAGGCGGAGTGGCGGGGGATCATCGCCTCGATGATCCCGGTCTGGCCGAAGCTCGCGCCGATGACGATGGCGCCGTCGGCGACGGTGGTGCCGGGGTAGACGACGGAGTCGCGGATCTTCGCGCCCGCGCCGATGGTGGCGCCGTCGCCGATGACGACCGGGCCGGTGAGGCGTGCGCCGTCGCCGATGGTGACGTTCTGGCCGACCCACACGGGGGCGGTGAACTCGACGTCGTCGCCGACGGTGGTGCCGGCGGCGGTGTGGACCGTGTCCGGGCCGGTGCCCTCGACCGTCGGGAGCGAGAGCTCACCGGTGAGGATGTCGAAGGTGCCCGCCTTGAGCTCGGCGAGGGAGCCGACGTCGTTCCAGTAGCCCGCGTCGACGCGGTGGATGTGGAACGGGACGTCCGCGGCGAGGAGCTTCGGGAAGATGTCGAAGGCCCAGTCGACCGGGTCGGTGTCGGGGAAGTGGTCGAAGATCTTCGGGTCGAAGATGTACATGCCGCAGTTGCCGACGTCGGACTTGGCGTCCTGCGGCTCCGGCTTCTCCTGGAAGCCGAGGATGCGGTCGTCCTCGTCGTGGATCACGACGCCGTACTCGCGCGTGTCCGGCACGGTCTTCACGCTCAGGGTGGCGATGCCGCCCTTGGCATCGTGCGTCGCGCGGAAGGCGGCGACGTCGAGATCGGTGAGCGCGTCGCCGGAGATCACGAGGAACGGCTCGTCGCCGAAGAAGTCGCGGCAGTTGCGCACGCCACCGGCAGTGCCGAGCAGCTCGGGCTCGTAGCGGTAGGTGATCTCGTCGCCGAAGTAGTCCCGGATGGTGTCCGGGAAGTAATGGAGGTTGGCGATGATCTCCGTGATCCCCTGTGACTTCAGGAGGTCGACGATGTGGGCCATCACCGGCCGGTCGACGACCGGGACCATCGGCTTCGGGAGCTCGTACGTGATGGGCCGCAGGCGAGTACCGAGCCCGGCGGCGAGAACCATGGCTTTCACGGCGCGAACGGTACCGGTCCGGAGCGCCTTGGCGCGTCGAAGCGGATTCCGCGGGCCCGACTAGGCCGGATCTTCGGCCGGGGCCCAGCTCGTGAGGTAGCGCCGCTGGTGGTCGGAGAGCTCGTCGATCCGGACCCCCTGGGCCTCGAGTGCGAGGCGCGCCAGGTCGGCGTCGATCGCTCCCGGAACGGGGTGCACCTCGCGGGAGAGGTGCTCACCGTGCTCGGCGAGCCAGGCGACGGCGACGGCCTGCCCGGCGAAGAGCAGGTCCATCACGCCGGCGGGATGGCCGTCGGCGGCGGCGAGGTTCACGACGCGGCCGCCGGCGAGCAGAACCACGCTGCGGTCGCCGAGGTCGAACTCCTCCACGAGCGGGCGCACGGTTCGTCGACCGGAGGCGGCGGCGGCGAGGCCGGCGATGTCGATCTCCACGTCGAAGTGGCCCGCGTTAGCGAGCACCGCGCCGTCGCGCAGGGCCGCGAAGTGGTTCGGGCCCAGGACGTCGATCGCGCCCGTCGCCGTGATGATCACGTCGGCCTTCGCGGCGGCCTCGAGCCCGGGCACGACGTCGTGGCCGTCCATGCGGGCCTCGAGTGCGCGGATCGGGTCGACCTCGCAGACGATGGTCGTGGCGCCGAGGCCGGCGGCGCGGAGCGCGATGCCACGGCCGCAGGCGCCATAGCCGAAGATCGCCACCCGCGACCCGGCCAGGAGCATGTTCGTCGTGCGGAGCAGGCCGTCGAGGACGGACTGCCCGGTGCCGAGACGGTTGTCGAAGAGGTGGCGGATCGGCGTGTCGTTGACGGCCAACACGGGGTAGCGCAGCGCCTGGCGCTCGGCCAGGCTGCG
>JAURVW010001482.1 GCA_030655275.1 Solirubrobacteraceae bacterium | reverse complement strand
ACGTGGTTGCGCGAGGTGACGCGCGTGAGTGTCGCGACCCCGGACCCCGATGACGTGGAAGCCGGCTTCGCGGCGCCGATCCGGCGCCTCGCCGAACACGTCGCGATCGGCGAGACCGTGCGCCACGCCGCGCGCGACGCTGTGCGCGACATCGAAACCGGCGCCTGGTCTCCGCGCTGGGTGCTCGCGCACAACGACCTCTGGATGGGCAACTTTCTGAACGCGGCCCCGTCGTCGCGCGAGCGCTACGTGGTCATCGACTGGGGTGGCTCGGAGCTTCGCGGCCACGCGATCTACGACCTGGTGCGGGTGGCGATGTCTTTGCGCGTGTCGAAGCGGCGTTTCGCCGCGGAGGTGCAGGCGCACTGCGGCACGCTCGGTTGCCAGCCGGCGCAGGCGCAGCACCACCTGATCGGTGCGCTCGCGCGCCTCGGCGAGAACCTCGGTGAGTGGCCGGAGGCGAAATTCGTCGAGCTGGCGAACCTCACGCTCGACTACCTGGGCGCCGTCCGATGACGGCCGCCGCCTCAGATCCGGCGCGGGTCGCCGAGGATCGCCAGACGGGCCAGCAATTCGGCGCGGTGGGTCGCCAGCGCGTTGTATTCGAGGGTCGCCTCTTCGCGCTGCAGCGCCGAGGTCGTGCAGGCCAGCTGGGTGCGGATCCGCTGCTGGCGCCCCTCGATGCCGCGCAGGCGACGGCTGATCAAGACCCCTTGGACACGCCCGCCCACCCCTTGGATCACACTTCGGAGGGAAACGTGGCGCTGTGCTGTTCTGGTAACCATTTGTCAATCGTAGCGGGCGGATGTGTCCGCGCCGTGACGGCTCACGCTCGCCGCCGCCCCTTTCCACCACTTCGTCACGGTCGCTTCGAAATGAGCCACACGTCGATCCACAGCGGCCTGCCCGGCCGGCCCGCGGTGCTCCCGCCGCAGGGCGGCGCGTTGCGCGCGCGCCGACCCTAGGCGGGCGACGCGGTGGACAGCGGCCTCGGCCGGATACGCAAGGCGCTGCAGGAGGCCCGGCTCGCGGCGCTGGCCGAGAGCCGGCGCTTGCAGGAAGAAGCGCGCGAGCACGACCTGTTCAAGCGCAGCGTCGGCGCAGTCGTCCCCCTGCGCGCGCCGGCGGCCGAGCC
>JAURVW010001481.1 GCA_030655275.1 Solirubrobacteraceae bacterium | reverse complement strand
GCCCCGGGCACGCGCGCGCCGAGCGGCGCCGGCGCGTAGGGCGGTGGCGGCGGGTAGGCGGGCGGCGGTGCGTAGGCGGGTGGGGCCGCGTAGGCCGGTGGCGGCGTGTATGCCGGTGGGGGTGAATAGGCGGGCGGCGGTGCGTACGCCGGTGGCGGCGCATGCGCTGGCGGCGGCGCGTACACCGGCGGGGGCGAATAGGCCGGTTGCTCCGGCTGGGGCTGATACGCCTGCGGCGGCGCGTACGCTGGCGGCCCCGCCGGCGGCGGGGCGCCGTGGTCACCCGGCGCGGGCGACGCCTCCGGGAACCCGGAGTTGGGTGGCGGCTGACTCACGCCATCGTCATCGGCCGCCATCGTCGTCGCCTGAGTTCTGCTGAGCGACCGTTCGGGAACGCCGTGCTCAGCGACCCTCGGGCACGTACGCCTCGAGCTCGACCTCGATCAGGAGCTCCGAGTCGATGAGGGCGGAGACCTCGACCATGGTCGTGACCGGCTTCGAGTCGCCGAAGAGCTCGCCGTGGACGCGCCCCGCGGCCTCCCACTGGGAGATGTCGGTGAGGAACATGCGCGTACGCACGACGTCGGCCGGGGTCGCGCCGAGCTCGGCGGCGGCATCCAGTGCAACGCCGAAAGCTGCGCGGGTCTGCTCGGCGAGGTCGGCGCCGGGGGCGGTGGTGCCCGCGACGTTCACGCTCTGGCCCGCGCGCACGGCGCGGCTGTAGCCGATGATCGGGCCCCAGGCTCCGGCGGCGGGAACGGTCTTGCGCTCTGACATGCGCCGGAGCTTATGCGCGGGCGCCCGCCCGCGCGTCGCCCGCAGGCCGCTCGCGCGTCGTCAGCGCGAGGACACCGCAGCCGTCGCGGCCGCGGTGTCCTCGACGTGACTACTTGCCCGAGAGCTGGCCCGCGAGGTCGACGGTGCCCATCACGGTGCCGGCCGGGATCGCGACGTTGAACTGCTGCTTGAGGATGTCGGTCGCCGTCTTGCTCAGCGTGAGCTTGCCACCGACGCCGGTGTAGTTCTGGCCCTCGATGCGGATCTCGAGCTGCGACACGTCGACGTTGGCGAGCACGGCCGCGGCGGTGCTGCCCTCGTTGAACATCGCGTAGAGCTCGTTCTGGCCGCCACCGATGGCCGCGCGCCAGCCGAACAGCGGGATGCTCTTGGGGCCGTTGCCGACGCGCACCTTGCCGTCGAACGAGAGTCGACCCGACAGGCCCTCCGGATCGAAGGCGCCGGCCGTGAGCGGCAGCGTGATCACGGGCCCGACGACGGTGGCCGGAGCGTCGGCCGACAGGCTGTAGCCCGCGTCGTTGAGGGTCTTGAGCAGGCTCGGATCCATCGTCATCGTCGCCGTGCCGTTGGCCAGCGGCAGCTCGGTACCGGTGATCGACGCGCCGACGGTGGCGAAGGAGCCAGCGCCGAACCCGCCGCCGGTCGCGCTGTTGAGCTTCTTGGCGCCGCTCGCGGAGAGCGAGAACTTTGCGCCCGACAGGGTGCCGTCGGCGAAGCGGGAGAACTTGGAGGAGCCGCCCTTGAGCGAGCCGAGCTCGACGCTCTTGCCGCCGAGCTTCGCGATCACGCGCTTCTCGATACCCGGCTCGACGGTGATCTTCGTGAGCTTCGCCGTCTTCGACCGGCCCTTCACCGAGAGGCTGCCGTCGAGGATGATCGAGCCCTTCATCGTCGTGACGTCAATGAGGCTGGCCTCGGTCACGTCGAACGAGATCGTGCTGCCCTTCACGTCGCCGGTGCCGGCGGCGGAGAACTTGCCGCCTGCGGACTTCAGCTTCGACGAGGCGCCCGAGGCGAGTTTGAAGGTGACCGTGCCGTTCTTGAGGTGGCCGGCGCGCGGGTTCGCGTCGATGTCGGCAGGCAGGATCTTCGTCGCGGCCATGGAGGGCGGCGCGGCGAGGGCAAGAGCGCCGGCGCTCGCCACCAAGGCGGTGGTCGCGGCGATCTTGGCGGTGGACAAGCGGTTCGACATGGGGCTCCGTCGGTCGGGCGGCGCGTCAGTCCGGAGTCACGATCCGGTGACGAGCATCACAGACTACGCCCCCGTAGGAATTGCGTGGCCAGTTGGTCGGCCGCACGTGGGCGAGGTCCGGGGTCGGAACCCGCGGGCCGCGCCACCGGAGCGGTGGCGCGGCGAGTTGGCGCGGAAGGCCGGCTCGCACCGGCCGCCCGCGGGACTACTTCGCGACCTTGAAGGTCCAGCCGTAGGTCTGCTTGTGGCCGTCGCTCGCGGTCCACGAGAGCGCGACCTTGTAGGTGCCCGGCGTCGCCTTGCCCTTCAGGTTCGCCTGAAAGCGCTTGGCGTTGCGTGGGTCGCGGCGGGTGCCGGAGGACACGACCTTGCCGCTCGGACCGGTGACGATCGCGCGGGCGGTGCGCACCGAGCCGTCGAAGATCACCGCGACGAGCGTGATGTCGGTCTTGACGGTCCCGCCCTTCGACGGCCGCACCGACTTCACGTTCGTGTGGGCGGCGGCCGGGGTCGGCGCGGCCGACCAGTGCACGCCGACCGCGACGAGGGTGATCGCGAGCAGGGTGGCGAGCGTCGCCGCGATCGTCCGGGCGGAGCGTGTTCGGTTGGAGATGGTGTGGAGCATGGGTTCCTTTCGGCGAACGTCCGGGGCCGGGCGAGAGCGGCCCGGCCCCGGAACGGTGCGTGGTTAGCCCGCGACCGTGGCGGTCGCGGTGGCCGTCTCGGCAGGGCGGGCCGCGAGGCTCACCGGCAGCGAGCCCTTCGCCCTGGTCAGCGCGGAGGCGACCTTCTTCGACGGCTTCAGCGTCACCGTCGCCTTGCCGGCGGCGTCGAGCCGGGCGGTGGCGGTGGCGAGCGTGCTCGACGGCAGCTTGGCCTTCGACTTCGCCTTCGTCGTCACCGTGGCGCTGACCGTCACCGCGAGGTACGGGCGTCCCGTGATCGTCGCGGTGATGCCGGCGCCGGCCGCCTTGCGCGTGATCGACCCCGAAGCGGCCGCGATCGCGAGCGGCGTGGCGCTGGCCTTCAGCGCGGCGTCGGCGGAGGCCGTCTTGGCCGCCTCGGACGCGACGGCCGAGGCAACGGCTGCATCGGTTGCGGCCTTTGCGGTGGCTGCGGGCACGGCGGCGGCGAGCTGCTTCTTGTAGTCCTCGATCTGGGCCCTGAGCGGGTCGGCGACGAGGGCGATGTCGCCGGAGGACAGCGCCGCGCCGGTGGTCTGCACGGTGTCCGCCGGCACGAACGAGCCGCCGAGGCCGGTGCAGGCGGCGGCCGGGTCGGCGACCGTCGTGAGATCGACGCCCGTCCTGCTCTTCACGACGGCGACCCACTTCGCCACCTCGGCGTCGTCACCCAGGCCCGCGGCCGTCTTCTGCCACGGCACGTACGCGTAGAACGGGTCCTCCTCCTGCCACGCGAGCACGGCGGCCTCGTCGAGCTGCGGCAGGCCCGCGCAGGTCGCATGCGGCTGGGCGCCGGTCGCCGTCGCCAGGAGTGTCGATTTGGGCACCGTGGTGCGCCACGCCGAGGGCAGCACCTTGTAGTTGAGAACGCCGCCGGTCGCGACGCCGTTGGTCTCGCGCAGCACGACGTTGTAGCCGTGGTTGGAGACGAGGTAGTGGATCGGGCCGTCGACAAGTGTCGGGGGCGTGCCCACGGCCGTCTTGGTCTGTGAGGTGTAGACCGACGTGTGCGCCGAGGCGACGCCGGGCAACGTCAACGCGGCGGCGGCGATCGCGGCCGCCACGACGGAGGCGGAACGGAGCGTGGTGCGATTGGTCATCGGATGCTTTCGGAACGGGAGAGGGCACGCTCGGCGCGAGCCCCGGAAGGGATGAAGAGGGCCTGGTAACGACCGGGCCTGGGGTGGGCGACGCGCAGCACGAACGTGCCGCGCGTGGTGGGCCTGGCGGTGGCGGACGCCACGACGGCGTCGGAGCGCAGCCAGAGCACGCGGCCGGGCAGCGCCGGGCTCACGGTGCCGCGGGCGACGACGCCCCCGGCCTTCGTGCGCGCCACGCGGACGGAGACCTTCGCCTTCACCTCGGTGGTCGCGGTCTGCGAGCCCAGTCCCCCGGCGATCGCCCGCCAGGTCGCGCGTTCGCTGATCGTGACCGGCAACACGTAGGTGCCATCGGTGGCCGAGGTCGCGGTGAACACCTTGGGTGCGCCGCCGCCGCGGGTGGTCCGCGTGATGGTCACCGTCACGCCGCCCCGGGCCGGCGACACCGCGCCGCGGATCGACGTCTTCCGCCGCCCGACGACCTTCGCGGGCGCCGTGAGGCTCACGCCCGTGAGCGCCGCGGGGACGCCCGGTCCGCTGCCGGCGCCGGGGATCGGCGTCGCGACGACCGTCCCCGGCGCCACCGGCAGGCAAGAGCCGACGGTGAAGTCGGCGCCGGCCGCGGCCGTCTCGGGCGTCGTACCGCCGGGTGCGGCGTCGACCCAGTGCGGGTCGAGGTTCGTGCCGCCGTCGGAGGTCAGCACGAAGGGTCGGCCCAGCACGGCGCCCGGCACGATGGCCGGCGTGCCCGGCACGTCGATCGCGACGAAGCCCGCGCTGCCGGTCGACGAGTCGCCGGTCGTCGGGCCGTCGCTCAGGAACCCGCCGGCGCGGGTCCACGAGCCGTGGTCGAACCGCAGGGGGCCGCCGCGGGGCGCGAGCGCCCGCACGTACCGCGTGGCGCCGCCGACCCCGAAGAGCATCGCGAACGACGCGGCCTCGGAGTCGTCGTGGGCCGGCTCCCACACGGCCTGGCTCACCTGGATGACGGCCTGGAGCCGGCCGCCGGTCTCCGTGAGCCAGGCGGCGATCACGTCCGTGTTGGGATGGTGGCCGTCGCCGGCCGCATCGAGGATCGACGGCGTGGCCGTGCACGTCGCGGGTCGGGGCCCGGCCGAAGCGGCCGCCGGCATGAGGAAGAGCGCCGCGGGCACGAGGCCGGCAGCGAGGATCAAGGGGCGGGACGGGAGCGGACGTCTGGCGACAGGGCGTCGTCGACGATCGCTCCGGCCCGCGGGAGGATGGGCGCGCATGCGCCTCCTTGCGTGACAGGGATGGGCGGACCCATCTGCCACGCGGAGGCGTGCGGGACGGGTCCTAGGGCAGCTGGGTCGCGGCGGCCGGCGGAGGCCGCATCGCGAGCGCGAACGCCAACGCGAGGCCGGCCGGCACGGCGCGCCGTCGCGGCGTGGGGCGGCCCGAGCGCAGGACGAGCCCGTGGGCGCGGCGCCGCAGGAGGCGTCGGCGCACCCGCAGGATCAGCTCGTCGCCCGGGAAGAGCCCGAGGCCGATCGCCGCGACGAGCGCGAGCGCCGGCGAGAGCATGAGGGCACCGAGCGGCGTGAGTGCGGCGAGCAGCGCGACGGCGACGACGAACGCCAGGGCGGCGGCACGGCGGCCGGTCAGCTGCGGGAAGCGCGGGCTCACGGGGTTACGGACTGTAGACAACGATCGTCCGCCCGGTGGGGTTCGTGTGACCGATCTGGTCGGTCTGGCGCCCCTCGCCCGGGTCGGCGGGGAGCGCCCCTGTAGGTTGGATGGAGCTCTCGCCTTCCACCTTTCACACCCCGGCGGCGCACGTTGCACCGGCGCCGCTCCAGGAGCCCCGCCTATGTCGACCGACAGTTTCTCCTCCCGCTCAGACCTCGAGGTCGGCGGCAAGTCGTACGAGATCTTCCGTCTCGATGCGCTGCAGGCCAAGTACGACGTGGCCCGTCTGCCGTACTCCCTCAAGGTGCTCCTGGAGAACCTGCTCCGCACCGAGGGCAACGGCGCGGTCACGAAGGCCTCCATCGAGGCGCTGGCCACGTGGGACGCCAAGGCCGATCCCGACACGGAGATCAACTTCACTCCGGCGCGCGTGGTCCTCCAGGA
>JAURVW010001480.1 GCA_030655275.1 Solirubrobacteraceae bacterium | reverse complement strand
AGCAGCGCGGTGCCGATGGAGCCGCCGACCCGCTGGACCACGTTGAGTCCGCTGGTCGCGCGGGCGACCTCGTCGCGCTGCAGCGTGCGCATCGCGGCGCTCATCGCGGGCATCATCACGGAGCCCATGCCGAGGCCGTTGATGAAGAGCGTCGGGAGCAGGATCCCGTAGGAGGTCGACTCGTCGACCTGCGAGAGGCTCAGCATCCCGATCGACACGAGCAGCACGCCGACGAGCACGATGCGCCCGGCGCCAGTCTTGTCGGTCAGGCGACCGGCGATCGGCATCATGATCATCGCGCCGATGCCCTGTGGAATGAGCAGCAGGCCGGAGTCGAACGCCGACTCGCCGCGCACCACCTGCAGGTAGAGCGGGATGAGGAACATCGTCCCGAAGAACGCCGTGCCGAACAGGAACGTGGTGAGCGCCGACGCCGCGACGGTGCGCCGCTGGAAGAGGTTCACGTCGATGAGCGCGCCCTCACGGTTGCGGGCGTGGACCACGAATGCGATCACGAGCGCGATGCCGATGATCACGGGCAGGACGGTCTTGGCCGACCCGAACCCGCCCTCGGAGGCCGTCTCGGCCAGGCCGAACACGCCGATCGCCAGACCGGGGGAGAGGAGCGCCACACCGAGCCAGTCGAGGGCGTGGTGGGGCTTGGGCTCGTCCTTCGCGAGGAACCGCTGGGCGGCGAACAGGGCGACCGCGCCGACGGGGATGTTCACGTAGAAGATCCAGCGCCAGGAGACCTGGTCGACGAAGAAGCCGCCGAGGATCGGACCGAGGATCGGCCCGAGGAGCATCGGCACGCCGACGAGCCCCATCACGCGACCCATCCGCTGCGGACCGGCCTGGTGGGTGAGGATCGTCATGCCGGCGGGCATGATCATGCCGCCGCCGAGGCCCTGGAGCACCCGGAAGAAGATGAGCGACTCCGCCGACCACGCCGCACCGGCCGCCGCCGAGCCGATCAGGAACAGGCTGATCGAGATGATGTAGAGCCGCTTCGTGCCGAACCGGTCGGCGAAGTAGCCCGTGAGCGGGATGACGGTCGCGAGGGCGAGCATGTAGCCCGTGGAGACCCACTGGATCGTCGCGAGTGACGCGTTGAACTCCTTCGTGAGGTCGTTGATGGCGACGTTGACGATCGTGGTGTCGAGGATCGTCATGAAGGTGCCGAGGATCACCACGGCCGCGACCTTCATCAGGGCGGGGTCGATCTCGGTCTGGGTGTTGGCGTAGCCGCCGGGGCCGCCTGGGCCACCCGGGCCACCTGGGCCCTTGGCCATGGAAGGTGCGTTGCTCATGCGGTTTGCTCCGATCGGGCGGGCGCGGTCTCGGTGGCTGCGGCGGCCGGGCTGGGTGCCGGCGTGGCGCAACCCGACGACGAGGGCGCGGGGAGGTGGTTCGCCAGGACGGCGGTGAGGGTGTTGGTGGCCGCTTCGAGCTGCTCGCGCTCGTCGGGGCTCAGGGCGTCGACGACGCGTTGCACGGAGCGCACGCGGGCTGCCGCGATCCGTGAGGTGGCGGCGTGACCGTCGTCGGTGAGCGCGATGCGCTTCACCCGACGGTCGGCGGCATCCTCGCGTCGCGACACGAGGCCATGACGATGCAGACCGTCGATCGCGCGACCGGTGGCCGCCATCGAGAGCGAGAGGCGGTCCGCGAACTCGTTCACGGCAAGGTCGTGGTCGGCGTGGTCGAGGATGAAGAGGATCCGCAGCTGGGAGAGCGACAGGTCGAACTCGGCCGTGATCTCCATGACCTCGTGCTGGCTGCCTTTCATGAGCAGCAACATCGCGCCGGCGAGCGACGCGGTGAGCGGATCGGCGGTGGTCATCGACGGATGCATCGGCGCAATGGTACGCAAGCACGAGACAGTTGCGTCTGCGCAATCAATGCCTGGCGCGCAACCATTGCGCTGGTGTCTCGTTTCACGACGAAACCCCCGTTGACTAGGCGTTTCTGCTGACGTGTGCCGTACGTCACGCCGATTGGCCGTCCGTCTGGGTCGCGAACGGCCTCGCGACCACGCGCGCGTATGGCCGCGGCCGGTAGGGTCAATGGCCTGGCGCTGCACCTGTTCGCAGCCCCCGCCAGCGTCCCGTCGGCCGCCCCCACAGCGGGCAGCCACCCCTCTCGGGACTGAGCACTCACATCAGGAGCACCGCCACATGCCCGTCCGCGTAGGGATCAACGGCTTCGGCCGCATCGGCCGCAACGTCTTCCGTGCCGCCAAGAAGGCCGGCGCCGACATCGAGTTCGTCGCCGTCAACGACCTCACCGACACCAAGACCCTCGGGCACCTGGTCAAGTACGACTCGATCCTCGGGCCGTACCCGGGCACCGTCGAGGTCGAGGACGACTCGATCATCGTCGACGGCTCCGCGATCAAGGTCTTCGCCGAGCGCGACCCCGCGAACATCGACTGGGCCTCGCTCGACGTCGACGTCGTCATCGAGTCGACCGGCTTCTTCACCAAGCGCAGCGCGGCTGAGGTGCACCTCGGCGGCTCCGTCAAGAAGGTCATCATCTCCGCCCCGGCGACCGACGAGGACATCACCGTCGTCCTCGGCGTGAACTTCGACCAGTACGACAAGGAGAAGCACCACGTCATCTCCAACGCGTCCTGCACCACGAACTGCCTTGCGCCGTTCGCGAAGGCCATCAACGACGCCATCGGCATCGAGCACGGTCTCATGACCACGATCCACGCGTACACGGGCGACCAGCGCCTGCTCGACGCGCCGCACAGCGACCTGCGCCGTGCCCGCTCCGCCGCGACGAACCTGATCCCGGCCTCGACCGGTGCCGCCAAGGCCGTCGGCCTCGTGCTCCCCGAGCTCAAGGGCAAGCTCTCCGGCTTCGCGGTCCGCGCCCCCGTCCCGACGGGCTCCGTCGTCGACCTCACGATCACGACGAAGAAGAGCACGTCGGTCGAGGAGATCAACGCCGCCGTCAAGGCTGCCGCCGACGGCCCGATGAAGGGCATCCTCGCCTACACCGAGGACCCGATCGTCTCGAGCGACATCGTCACCGATCCGCACTCGTCGATCTTCGACTCCCAGCTCACGCTCGTGATGGACGGCAACTTCGTCAAGGTCGTCTCCTGGTACGACAACGAGTGGGGCTACTCCAACCGGGTCGTCGACCTGGTCGGCAAGATTCTCTAGGGAGTCTGCTCGTCTGGATGGGGGTCTCCGCCGAGGGCGGGGTGGCCCCCATCCGGACACCCTTGCCGTTCGCTGGCGCTCACTGCGGTCGCCACGGTCCGGCTGGGGGCCACCCCGCCCACAGCTCTTGGCCTGCCGTCGCGCGAGCAGGCTGGCGAGGATCTGACGGTCGGGTGGTTTGAGTGGGGTGGAAGGTTCCGCTCCACTTGTTCGTACTGCGTCGGTCGTTCTGGGGACGAGGCGCTTCAACCTCGCATGGAGACAGCCATGAAGACTCTTGACGACCTTGGTGATCTGCACGGCGAGCGCGTGCTCGTGCGGGT
>JAURVW010001479.1 GCA_030655275.1 Solirubrobacteraceae bacterium | reverse complement strand
GAACGGGATCACCGCGAGCACCGGGCCGAAGACTTCTTCCTGCGCGATGCGCATGTCGTTGCGCACCCCGGTGAAGATGGTCGGCTCGACGAACTGGCCGGCGCCGAGGTCGGGCCGGGCACGGCCGCCGAGCACGCAGGTCGCGCCTTCGCCCTTGGCGATCTCGATGTACGAGAGGATCTTCTCGAACTGCGGCCGCGTTGCGATCGGGCCGACCTGGGTCGACTCGTCGGCCGGGTCGCCGAGCTTCACGTCCTTCATGAAGTCGATCAGCTTGGCGACGAAGCGGTCGTGGATCGTGCGCTGCACCAGCAGGCGCGAGCCCGCCTGGCAGCTCTGGCCCGCGGCCGAGAAGATGCCGGAGACGGCGCCCTTGACGGCCTGGTCGAGGTCGGCATCGTCGAACACGATGTTGGGCGACTTGCCGCCGAGTTCGAGCGTCACCGTCTTGAAGTTCTTCGCGGCGAGCTGGTAGATCATGCGGCCCGCTTCGGACCCGCCGGTGAAGCCGATGTGCGCCACGTCGGGGTGCGTGACGAGCGCTTCGCCGACTTCCTTGCCGAGCCCGGTGACGACGTTGACCACGCCGTTCGGGAAGCCCGCTTCCGCGAACAGCGCCGCGAACTCGAGCATCGAGGCCGAGGTGAATTCCGAGGGCTTGATGACGACGGTGCAGCCGGCCGCGAGCGCCGGCGCGAGCTTCCAGCTCGTCAGGGTGAGGGGCGAATTCCACGGCGTGATGATCGCGATCACGCCCTTGGCTTCGTAGCGCGTGTACGCGAACACGCCCTTCTTGTCGGTCGGGATCACCTTGCTCTCGACCTTGTCGGCCTGGCCCGCGTAGTAGCGGAAGTAGTCGGCCATGTACTTGACCTGCGAGACCACCTCGGTCGCGAGCTTGCCGTTGTCGCGCCGCTCGATCTCGGCGAGGCGCGGCGCGTTCGCGGTGATCAGGTCGGCGAGGCGCCACAGCATGCGGCCGCGCTCGGACGCGGTCAGCGCCGGCCACGCGCCGTGCTCGAAGGCCG
>JAURVW010001478.1 GCA_030655275.1 Solirubrobacteraceae bacterium | reverse complement strand
CCGTGTCCGTCGGTGTTCAGCGCCCACGCGCTGTGCCTCACGTGGGGCCTGGAGATCGCCCTGGGCTGCGATCTGCTGATCGCTTCGCCGAAGGCCAAGTTCGGGCTCGTCGAGAAGGTCGTCGGGCTCACGCCGTCGATGGGCGGCACCCAGCGGCTCGCGTCGCGCGCCGGCGTGGCCCGCGCAAAGGCCTTCGTGATGAGCGGCGGGATCTACGGCGCCGACCAGCTCCTGCAGTGGGGCGTCGTCACGCACCTCGTCGACGAGGCCGAGCTCGAGGCGTCCGCGCTGTCGCTCGTGAAGGAGCTCGCCGAGGGGCCGACGGTGGCCCACAACGCCACCCGCGCGGTGCTCGCCGCCCAGGTGAGCGGCGGTGTGGCCGCGGCCGACGCGATCGTTCCGGACGTGTGCGGCGACCTCTTCGCCACCGAGGACCTTCAGAACGCCGTGCGCTCGTTCCTCGACGTGGGCCCGGGCAAGGCGACGTTCGAGGGACGCTGACCACGATGCACGCCTCGTACCTGATCCTCCACGGGATCGAGAACCATCGTCCGCCGGGGCACTGGCAGTTCCAGCTCGCCGCCAAGCTCAGCACCCTCGGCCACCAGGTGCTCTACCCCGGCCTGCCCGATCCCGATGCGCCGCAGCTCGAGGCGTGGCGCGCCGCGTTGCTCGCCGGCCTCGACGAGCTCGACGCCACCCAGGAGCGCATCGTGGTGTGCCACTCGCTCGCGTGCCTGCTCTGGCTGCGCGTGGCGCCCGACCTCGAAGAGGCGCGTCGCCCCGACCGCGTGATGCTCGTCGCCCCGCCCGCGGCCGCCTCCCTGCCCGCCACCGGCGCCGAGTTCGCCGTCACCGAGGACGAGCTCGACCGGGACGGGGTGATCGCGAGCGCGAAGCGCGAGCTGATCCTCGTCAGCTCCGACAACGACCCGTACAACCCGGCGGGCGAAGGCCACCAGGACTTCTCCGTCCCCCTCGGACTCGTGACGTCCGTCTTTCCCGGCGCCGGCCACTTCACGCCCGACGACGGCTACGGCTCCTGGCCGTTCGTGTCGGACTGGTGCCTCGGGCACCGCTGACGACCGCCGACGCGTCCAGGGCGACAGGTCCCAGTCGCACGGGAGCCCCGGCGCGGGCGACCGTGCCGACGTCGGCATCGTCGCCGGCGTCCGGCCGCCTCAGCGCAGGTTGTTGAGGCCGGCCTCGGCGTCGAGCGGCACGCCGGCCGCGTTGAGCGTGCCGGCGATCATCGCGTAGTGACCGACGAGCATGCAGAACTCGATGAGTTGGTGCTCGCGGTAGATCGCGGAGAGCTGCGCCCAGGTGTCGTCGGAGAGGGTGTGGGAGTCGAGCAGTTCGTCGGTCGCGTTCGCGAGCAGGAGCGCGCGATCGGAGTCGATGCTGCCGCAGGGTGACGGGATCTCGAGCCCGCCGACCGGGCCGGCGGTCCACGCGATCACGGCGTCGCTGAGGCCGGCGCGCCTGGCGAGCGGCGTGTGCTGGTGGCGCTCGTACTCGCTGTCGTAGCGGTGGCCGACGCGCAGGATCACGAGCTCGCTGTCGCAGGCCGGCAGCGTGCCGTTCGGCATCAGTCGGCTCGCGAAGATCAGCCACGGAAAGAACATCCGGCGGTGCCGTGCGAGCACGAGCATCATGTTCGGGACGGTCGCCTTGTACCGGCGCGCCATCACGCGCATGATCGTCCAGGTGACGGCGCCGAGTTCGGCACGACCCCCGGGTGCGATACGCGGGGGCTTGGTCGGGGCGCTCATATGGCGAGCCTAGATGGTCTGCCTGTCCGCGAGGACAAGATCACGTGTGCGGACCTCTCCGACCGGATACGCACCCGGGACGGGAAATGTGGGAGGCTGGATCCGTGCCCGTGCTCGCCTTCGTCTCGTCGACGCAAGGGGGGTGGTCCGCCCGTGCATGAGGGTCAGGTCATCCTGATCGTCGGCGGACTCCTGGCCGTCGCGCTGGCCGCTTCGCTGCTGGCAGGTCGTTTGCGCGTCCCCGGCCTGATCGCGTTTCTCGCGATCGGGATGATCGTCGGCAACGACGGCACCGGCTGGATCCACTTCAACGACTACGAGGTCGCCCGCGCGGCCGGCATCGTCGGCCTTGCGCTCATCCTGTTCGAGGGTGGTCTCGCGATCGAGTTCAACGCACTCAAGTCGGTCGCGCTGCCGGCATCGATCCTCGCGTTCCTGGGCACCGTGCTCACCGCGGCGCTCACGGGCCTGGCGGCATCCTGGCTGCTCGACCTCTCCCTGCTCGAGGGCCTGCTCATCGGCTCGATCGTCGCCGGTACCGACGGTGCGGCCGTCTTCGCGATCATGCGCGGGTCCACGATCCGCAAGCGGCTGGCCCACACGCTCGAGGGCGAAGCCGGGCTCAACGACCCGGTCGCCGTCCTGCTCGTGCTCGCGCTGATCCACCTGCTCGTGGACCCGGACTACGGCGCGGTCGACGTGCTCATCCTGTTCCTCGAAGAAATGGTGATCGGTGGCGTGGTCGGCGTGGCCGTCGGCTGGCTCGGCGCCGAGGCGCTGGCCCGCGCAAAGCTCGGCTCGGCCGGCCTCTACCCCGTCGCCTCCCTCGCGATCGCCGCCCTCGCCTTCGGCGGCGCCGACACGCTCCACGGCTCGGGCTTCCTCGCGGTCTTCCTCTGCGGCGTCGTGCTCAGCGCGAAGGAGACCCCGGCGCAGCGCACCATCACCACCTTCCACGAGGGTCTCGCCTGGGTGGCCCAGCTCGGCCTCTTCCTCACCCTCGGCCTGCTCGTGTCGCCGTCGCAGCTGCCCGAGATCGCCCTCCAGGGCACGCTGCTCGCCCTGCTCTCCGCGGTCATCGCACGCCCGCTGGCGGTGGTGATCGTGCTCGGCAGGCTGGACTTCTCGCTGAAGGAGCGCATGGTGCTCGGCTGGGCGGGGCTCCGTGGCGCCGTCCCGGTCGTGCTCGCGACCTTCCCGGTGATCGAGGGGGTCGCGGGCGCCGTCGACCTGTTCAACATCGTCTTCTTCGCCGTCGCCGTCTCCACGGTGCTCCAGGCCGCGACGTTCGAGCCGTTCGCGAAGTGGCTCGGCGTCACGACCGACGAGCGCGCCGTGCCCGCCCCGCTCATGGAGGCGAGCACCGTCCGCCGTCTCGGCGCCGAGGTCGTGCAGTTCGCCGTGCGCGACGACGACGCGATCGTCGGGATGCGCGTGCGCGACCTCGCGATGCCACGCGACGCGCTCCTCAACCTCGTTGTGCAGGACAACACCGCGATCCCGCCGCGAGGGTCGACGATCGTGCACGCCGGGGACGAGCTCCACGTGCTCGTCCGCCAGGAGGCCTTCGCCGACTTCCAGCCGCTCATGCGACGCTGGCGCGAGGGCCCGATGACGAAGCCGACGCAGCGTCCGATCGGCATCCGCCAGGCGACCATCTTCTCGACTGGCCCGTGGCGCGAATCCGACGGCGATCCGGCCCGGCCAGCCTCGGTCGGCGGCACCCCGGTCCTCGAGCCGATCCGTACCCGCCGCGATGAACCCGGCGCCGTCGTCGTCCTCAGCGACGGCCGCTTCGCCTACTCCGGCCGCTTCACGGC
>JAURVW010000654.1 GCA_030655275.1 Solirubrobacteraceae bacterium | reverse complement strand
CGCGGCGAAGGTCCCGGTAGATGCGCTCGCGTTCGGCGTCGGGGACGGATTCGGCGACGAAGACCGCGAAGGAGTTCGTGTCGAAGCGGACGCCCACGACCTCTTCGGGCGGGTACCCAGGAAACCGCCACGTGGCGACCTGGCGTGGGTGCTCACGGAACACCGAGCCAGCGGCATCCTCACCCACGTCGTCACAGTCGGCCTGGTCGGCAACAGAGTGTCTGCTGGCATTGCGCCCGGTGTAGCCGTCCGACGTGTAGACGATGCCGTCAGCCCTCACCTGGGCGGAGCAGTCACGGGAGGTCTGGGACCCGCCGCCACCTCCCGAGCAACCGGACAGGGTGAAGGCGAGCGTCAGCGACATGGCGACGACGGCAGTCCTCACGGTTCTCCGTCTCCTCGCATGCGCCTTCGACGCGCTGCTCGCCGTCGGAGTTCCCTGGGACCTCACCGCGCCTCGGAGTCGGGGATCGTGTGCCGAGCCCCCGTCGGGGGTACTGCTGCTCGTCCAGGACCCGCCGACATCGGTGGGCACCCGATCTCGAGGAGATGGCAGATGGCAGACGACACCCAGGCCACCAAGGGCGATCACAACCTCAGCGTGCGCGACAGCGGCGGCGAGGGTCGCCCCGTCGTGCTCATCCACGGCTGGCCCCTGTCGGGGGAGTCGTGGTCGGCGCAGACCCCGGCCCTGCAGGAGGCCGGCTACCGCACCGTGGTCTACGACCGGCGGGGCTTCGGCAAGTCCGACCCCGGTGACCGCTACGACTACGACGCGCTGGCCGACGACCTCGACAACGTGCTCTCCGACCTCGACCTGCGCGACGTGACGCTGGTCGGCTTCTCGATGGGCGGCGGCGAGATCGCCCGCTATCTGTCGCGGCATGGCGCGCAGCGCATCGCCAAGGTCGCGCTGGTCAGCTCCGTGGTCCCGTATCTGTTGAAGGGCGACAGCAACCCGGACGGCGTCGATGCTTCGGTGTTCGCGGACATGAAGAGCCAGATCCGCAAGGATCGCTTCGCG
>JAURVW010001477.1 GCA_030655275.1 Solirubrobacteraceae bacterium | reverse complement strand
TCGGCGAGCGCGAGCAGTTCGGGGCGACGATCGGGTCGCTGCAGACCGTGCAGTTCGCCATCGCCGACATGGCCACCGAGCTCGAGATGGTGCGCACCTTCCTGTGGCGCGCGGCCTCGGCGCTCGACGCCGGCGACGCCGACAAGACCCGCCTGTGCGCGATGGCCAAGCGCACCGCGACGGATGTCGGCCTGGAGGTCGCCGATCGCGCACTCCAGCTGCACGGCGGCTACGGCTACCTCGCGGAGTACGGGGTCGAGAAGCTCGTCCGCGACCTGCGGGTGCACAAGATCCTCGAGGGCACGAACGAGGTGATGCGACTCATCGTCGCGCGCGACGTGCTCGGGAGGGCGGGCGCATGAGTGCTCTGCGAAGTGCGCCGGCGACGCCGCCGGCGGAGGAGGGCACCGAGGTGCTCGTGCGGGCGACGGGCGCCCTCGGCCGGCTCACGCTCAACCGGCCGGGGTCGATCAACGCGCTCACGCTCGAGATGGTGCGCCAGCTGCAGGTCGGCCTGGATCGCTTCGAGGCCGACCCGGCGATCCGGGTAGTGCTGCTCGACGGCGCCGGCGAACGCGGCCTTTGCGCGGGCGGCGACATCGTCGCGCTCCATGACTCGGTGAAGGCCGGCACCGACGACTCGCGCATCTTCTGGACCGAGGAGTACGCGCTCGATGCGCGCATCGCACGGTTCCCCAAGCCGGTCGTCTCGGTGCTCGACGGCATCGTGATGGGCGGCGGGATCGGCGTCGCCGGCCATGCCTCCCATCGCCTCGCGACCGAGCGACTGCTCTCCGCCATGCCGGAGGTCGGGATCGGCTTCGCACCGGACGTTGGCGGCACCTGGCTCTACTCGCGTGGCGACGGCCAGCTCGGCACGCATCTCGCGCTCACCGGCGCCCGGCTCGGCGCGCGCGATGCGATCGTCGCCGGCCTCGCCGACACCGTCGTCGCGTCCTCGGCGATCCCGGCGCTCATCGAGGCGCTGGCGGCGATCGGCGACGGGGCTCAGGGTTCGGCCGGCGCGATCGTCGACGTACCGGCCGACGTCGAGGAAGCCGTCGAGGTGACGATCGACGTCGACCATGCCTCGGCGCGCGAAGCCGTCGACGCCGCGGTCGCCCAGGCGGCCCAGACGCCGGTCGACGTGCCGGACGGCGTCCTCGAGGACGCCCGGGCGTGGATCGACGAGGCGTACGCCCACGACTCCGTCGAGGCGATCGTCGCGGCGCTGCAGGCGCGGCCCGAACCGGCCGCCGGCAAGGCGGCCGAACAGATCCTGCGGGCCTCGCCGACCTCGCTCAAGGTGACGCTCCGCGCGCTGCGCGAGGCCGCCGCGCTCCCGGATCTGGAGACCGCGCTGCAGCACGAGCTGCGGATCTCCTGCGGGTTCCTGCGCGCCGGCGACTTCGTCGAGGGCGTGCGTGCGCAGGTGATCGACAAGGACCGCCAGCCCCAGTGGCGACCGGCCACGCTGCAAGAGGTCGACGACGACACCGTCGCGTCGTTCTTCGCTCCGCTCGGTGAGCACGACCTCGACCTCCCGCGCTCGTCGTAGCCCCGCGCCGCACCTCCCCGACCGACCTCCCATCCCACAGGACGACCGCACCATGACCTCACTCGCGCACGGCGTCACCATCGGCTTCATCGGCCTCGGCCACATGGGTGGCCCGATGGCGGCCAACCTCGCGGCGGCCGGCTACGAGGTGCGTGGGTTCGACCTCGACCCCGTCGCCGTCGAGCAGGCGGTCGCGGCGGGCGTGCACGCCGCGGGCGGCGTGGCCGAGGCCGCCGCCGACGCGGGCGTCGTGATCACCTCGCTGCCCAACGGCGAACTGATGCTCGGCGTGTACCGCGGCCCCGACGGGGTGCTGGCCCACGCTGCGCCGCACGCGCTGCTGATCGACACGT
>JAURVW010001476.1 GCA_030655275.1 Solirubrobacteraceae bacterium | reverse complement strand
TACCAGCGGCGCGGTCTCGTCGGTGGGAACGTGGGGCGGGGTCTGGTACACTTCCGAGCTGGACGCGAGAATGAGCCGGCCGACGCCTTCGCTGCGGCAGGCGTCGATCACGTTGGTCATTCCCTTGACGCCGACGTCGAGTACCAGCTCCGGCGCAGTGTAGAAGTACTCGGTGCCGTTGACGTAAGCGAGGTGGTGCACTTCGTCGACGCCGCTCACCGCGTGCGTCACCACGGACGCATCGCGGATGTCGCCCGGAATGAAGTCGATGTCGGCGGAAACGTCCTGCAGGCGGCGCGGTGCGCCTCGCGAATTGTCGTCGAGCACGCGGACGGCGTGGCCGTCCCGGACCAGCGCCTTCACCAGCGCGGATCCGATGAAGCCACTGCCGCCGGTGACGAGAATTCTGGCCATGGCGGGGTCCGTAAATCCTGATTGACCAAGCTGCGACAGCCCCGAACGGAGCCCGTGGCGACGACAGATTTTCATGTATAAGGCATCCAGTCTTAAAAGATTGCCGAGCCCGATGTCCAATCCCGCTGCACCGATCGCCTGGTTCGGTCCTCACCTCACCGGGCGGGAGCTGGAGCGGCTGCGCGACGTGCTGGACCGCCAGTTCGTCAATGACGGGCCGCTGGCGCGCGAGTTCGAGCGTCGGATCGCGGCGTTGGTCGGCACCCGGCATGCGGTCGCCGTCACCAGCGGGACGGCTGCGATCACCCTGGCGCTGATGGCGGCAGGCATCGGCCCGGGCGACGAGGTGCTGGTGCCGGCACTGACCTTTGCGGCGACCGCCAATGCGGTCCGGCTGGCCGGCGCCGAGGTGCGGCTGGTGGATGTCGAGCCGCATCGCTTCGGGATCGATCCCGACGGCGTGGCAGCGGCGATCGGGCCGCGCACGCGCGCCGTTGTCACGGTGGACGTCAACGGTCGCGGGGCCGATTATGCCCGGCTGGAGCCGATCTGCCGAGACGCAGGGCTGGTTCTGATCTGCGATTCGGCCGAGGGACTTGGCTCGCGCTACCGTGGGCGCATGCTGGGCTCGTTCGGCATGGCCGGTTGCTTCTCTTTTTCGGCCAACAAGACCATCACAGCCGGGCAGGGCGGCATCGTCACCACCGACAGCGACGCCATGCACGACAGGCTGCGCGAGCTGAAGGACCAGGGACGCCGCCACGGCGGCACCGGCGGGGACGACCTCCATCCGGTGGTTGGCTTCAACTTCAAGTTCACTGACCTGCAGGCCGCGGTGGCGCTGCCACAACTCGACGATATCGAGTCTCGGCTAGCCGCCGCCGGGCGGCGCGACGCCTTGTATACCGCGCGCCTCGCCAATCAGCCGGGGCTCTCGTTGGCCGCCTATGACGAGCCCGGCGAAGTCAGGCAATGGACCGACGTGCTGATCGACGACCGCGCGGTCGTGGCCCGCGCGCTCGACGCCGCCGGCATCGGCCAGCGCGCCTTCTGGTTTCCGCTGCACAGCCAACAGCCCTATGCGGCGGATGCGAGCCTGTTTCCGGTGAGCAGCGATATCTCAAAACGCGGCATGTGGCTGGCGTCGCGGTTCGATCTGACCGAGGCCGACATCGAGCGGGTCTGCGACACGG
>JAURVW010000652.1 GCA_030655275.1 Solirubrobacteraceae bacterium | reverse complement strand
TCAACCACGAGGGCCGCACCGCGATCGACCTCGCCGAGGTCGAGCCCGCCGTCGACATCGTCAAGCGCTTCGCCACCGGCGCCATGTCGCTGGGCTCCATCTCCCGCGAGGCCCACGAGAACCTGGCCATCGCGATGAACCGCCTCGGCGGCAAGTCCAACACGGGCGAGGGCGGCGAGGATCCGATCCGCTTCAAGCCCGAGGCCAACGGCGACACCCGTCGCTCGTCGATCAAGCAGATCGCATCGGGCCGCTTCGGCGTCACGATCGAGTACCTCGTCAACGCCGACCAGCTCCAGATCAAGATGGCGCAGGGCGCAAAGCCCGGCGAGGGCGGCCAGTTGCCCGGCCACAAGGTCGACGACTACATCGGCAAGATCCGTCACTCGACGCCGGGCGTCGGCCTCATCTCGCCGCCGCCGCACCACGACATCTACTCGATCGAGGATCTCAAGCAGCTCATCTACGACCTGCGCTGCGCGAACCCCGGCGCGTCGGTCTCGGTGAAGCTCGTCTCCGAGGTCGGGGTCGGGACCGTCGCGGCCGGCGTGGCGAAGGCCAACGCCGACCACGTCCTCATCGCCGGCCACGACGGCGGCACCGGCGCCTCACCGCTGTCGTCCGTCTACTCGGCCGGCGTGCCGTGGGAGATCGGCCTCGCCGAGACCCAGCAGACGCTCCTCAAGAACGAGCTGCGCTCCCGCATCACCGTCCAGACCGACGGCCAGCTCAAGACCGGCCGCGACGTCGCCGTCGCAGCGCTCCTGGGCGCCGACGAGTTCGGCTTCTCGACCGCTCCGTTGATCGCGACGGGCTGCATCATGATGCGCGCCTGTCACCTCAACACCTGCCCGGTCGGCATCGCCACCCAGGACCCGGTCCTGCGCGAGCGCTTCAAGGGCCAGCCCGAGCACGTCGTCAACTTCTTCTTCTTCGTCGCCGAAGAGCTGCGCGGCATCATGGCCTCGCTCGGCATCAAGAAGATCGACGACATGATCGGCCGCACCGAGTTGCTCGTGGCGGATGACGCCATCACGCACTGGAAGGCGAGCGGTCTCGACCTCACGCACCTCCTCGCGTTCCCCAGCGACGTCGATCCCGACGGTCCGCGTCACCGCACCGAGGCTCCGCCGGAGGTCCTCTCCGACCACCTCGACTGGGGTCTCGTCGAGCAGGCGAAGGACGCGATCAATGCGGCCGAGCCGATCACGATCGAGCACCGCATCCGCAACCTGGACCGCTGCACCGGCGGCATCCTCTCCAGCCACGTCGCCGCCCGCTACGGGCAGGCCGGTCTCCCGGACAACACCATCAAGGTGAACTTCAAGGGTTCGGCCGGGCAGTCGTTCGGCGGGTGGCTCGCGCACGGCGTCACGTTCTCGCTCGAGGGCGATGCCAACGACTACGTCGGCAAGGGCCTCTCCGGCGGTGTGCTCTCGGTGCGTCCGCCGGCCGATGCCGCGTACGTCGCAGAGGACAACGTCATCGCCGGCAACACGCTGCTGTACGGCGCCACGGAGGGCCGCGCTTTCATCCGCGGCAAGGCCGGCGAGCGCTTCGCC
>JAURVW010001472.1 GCA_030655275.1 Solirubrobacteraceae bacterium | reverse complement strand
TCCGTAGACATGTCGCCCATGAGCCTGGACCTCGCCGCCTCCCCGCTGGCCGGCCGCCTGCCACCGACCCCACCCGGTCAGCAGCGCGCCCGCCGATCTCCCCTCCGCCACCTGTCGCGGTGGGTCTCCATCGTCGTCATCATCGGTGTCTGGCAGGCGCTCAGCAGCGCCGGCGTCATCGACGAGCGGACCATCGCCTCCCCCGCCCAGATCGCCACGCGCGCCGTCGAGCTCATGCGCGACGGCACCCTCGGCAGCGAGACCCTGGTCTCGCTGCGCCGCGTCGGCCTCGGCTTCACGATCGGTGCGATCGTCGGGCTCGTGCTGGCCGTCGTCGCCGGGCTGTCCTGGCTGGGCGAGAACGCCATCGACCCGCCGATGCAGATGCTGCGCACCCTGCCGCACTTCGGTCTCATCCCGCTGCTCATCATCTGGATGGGCGTCGGCGAGGCCCCCAAACTGACCCTGATCGCCCTGGGCGTGACCTTCCCGCTCTACCTCAACACCCTGGCCGGGATCCGCGGCATCGACCGCAAGACGATCGAGGCGGCCCGCTCCATGCACCTGAGCTGGACCCAGCGGATCCGCCACGTGGTGATCCCCGGAGCGCTGCCGCAGAGCCTGGTCGGGCTGCGCCAGAGCCTCGGCATCGCCTGGCTGACCCTGATCGTCGCGGAGACGGTCGCGGCCGACTCCGGCCTCGGCTACATGATCAACCACGCCCGCGACTTCCTGCAGACCGACGTCATCGTCGTCGGTCTCGCCGTCTACAGCATCCTCGGTCTGGCCACCGACGCCATCGTCCGCTACCTCGAGAGGAGGGCGCTGGCATGGCGCTCCTGACCAACGACCGCACCGACGCCGAGTACGTCGCCCGCGTCCGCAACCACAACCGCTCCTTCGGGCGCACCCACGTCCTGAAGTCCGTCGACCTCGACATCCGCCCCGGCGAGTTCGTCGCCCTGCTCGGCCGCAGCGGCTGCGGCAAGTCGACGCTGCTGCGCAGCCTGGCGCGCCTCGACACGGTGCCCGCCGGCGAGATCGAGATCAACGGCCGCACCTCGGTCGCCTTCCAGGAGCCGCGGCTGCTGCCGTGGAAGCGCGTGCGCGACAACGTCGCGCTGGCCCTGCTCAACACCCCCGAGCGGCGTCGACGCAACGAGCTGGCCGAGCAGACGCTGGACGAGGTCGGGCTGACCGAGAAGCTCGACGCCTGGCCGCTCCAGCTCTCCGGCGGCCAGGCCCAGCGGGTCTCGCTGGCCCGCGCCCTGGTCAGCAACCCCTCGCTCCTGCTGCTCGACGAGCCCTTCAGCGCCCTCGACGCGCTGACCCGCATCGAGATGCACCAGATGGTCATCGAGCTGTGGCGCCGCCACTCCATGGCCGTCCTCATCGTCACCCACGACGTCGACGAGGCGCTCGCCCTGGCCGACCGGCTCGTGGTGCTCGACGAGGGCCGGATGGCCCACAGCTGGCAGATCGGGCTCCCCCGCTCGGACCGCGCGCCGTCGCAGCCCGAGATCGCCGGGGCCCGCGCCGAGATCCTCAAGGCGCTCGGCGTCAAGCCGACCGAACGCGTCGCTTATCTCGGCAAGAACAGCGACATCTATTTCGAACTGCTGCTCGGCGCGATCAAGGCCAAGGTGGTGATGACGCCGGTGAACTGGCGTCTGGCCGGGCCGGAGATCGCGTTCATCGTCGAGGACTGCAAGGCCG
>JAURVW010001471.1 GCA_030655275.1 Solirubrobacteraceae bacterium | reverse complement strand
CACGCTGCGCAACAAGCTCATCCAGGGGATCGCCGCCGCGTCGTTCGTCACGTACATCGTCCACGCGCCGGTGCTGCGTTCGCTCGCGGCCCGCAACGTGTTGCCGATGAACGATCCCGGCATGTGGTGGGCCTCGGCCGTCGCGATCGTGATCATCTCGCTCGCGCTCGGCTACCTCGTCCACCGCTACCTGGAAGGCCCGCTCTCCTCGATCGAGAAGCTGCTCGCCCCGAAGGTCGCGCGCGTCGCGAAGATCGTGCGCGTCGCGAAGGCGAAGATCACCCCCGGCCAGCAGCTCCCCGCGATCCCGGTCACCGACGACCGCGGCGTCTCCCACGACCTGCGCTCGCTCTCCGGCGGCCGCCCGATGATCCTGCTCGTCTACCCGACGGGGCTCGTGCCGCGGCATCCGTCGATGAACGGCGTCGGCGGCGCGGTCCGCACGCTCGACGGCGTTCGTGCGGCGGCGGCCAGCATGTCGATCAAGCTCGCCAGTCTCTCGCCGGAGGCGCCTCGCCATGTCGACCGCGACGACCACCTTCCCGAGGTGACGCGGCTGGTCGATCCGGGCAGCAAGGTCGCCTCCGCGATCGGTGTCGCCGTGGCCCGCACCGCGGATGGCCGCCAGTTGCCGGAGGTCGCGATGATCGTGGTCGACGGCAGTGGCTTCGTCACCGAGGTGATCCGCGAGCGCGACCCGCACCTCATGCTGCACCGCGCGCTCAGTGCGATCGACGAGCAGCCGGGCTCCGAGGGGCGCTTTCAGCGCCGCAAGGTCAGCCGCCCGGCACGAGTCGCACAGACCTAGCCCCCGCGGGCAGGCTGAGCCGGGCCACGACGCCCGACGCCGAAGCACCGGCCAGCGACGCCTCGGCGCGCCAGGCGGAGGTCAGCGTCGCACCGGCGGCGTTCTCGAGCCGGTACCGGTCCGTCGGCGCGGGGGCGTCGTCGAAGGCGGTGCCGAGCCACACGTCGACGGACCCGCCCTCCGGTCCGGCCTGGATCTCGACGGTGCCGGAGCCATCGGTCGTCACGCGGGTGCGACGGTCGCCGGCGAGGAGACGCGCGGCGCTGAGCACCTGCGCGGCATTCGTGTCGGCCCGCAGGCCACCGTCGGGCGTGAGGGTGCCCCAGCCGTAGCCATCGGCGGGCTGCTTCCAGAGCCACGCGATGCCGCCGAACCCGGACCGCTGCTGGCGCGCGAGATGTTCCTTGCGCAGCTCCTCCCAGGGGCCCCCGGTCGCGCCGGGGAACTCGCCGATCACGGTGGCCGCGCGCAGGCGGGTCGCCTCGTCGGCGAACCGTGCGTACTGCGCCCGGAGGCGGTCGGCCGTCCCGGCGTTCGGGGTGCCGTCGTACACGTCGATGTAGGCGTGGGGTGCGTAGACGACTTGGTCCTCGTCGCCGAGGTCCGGGAGGACGGCCGCGTTCGAGGCGCCGACCGATCGCGGCCCCTGCGGCTGGATCCACACGGGTGCGCGTTCGCCGTCGGCGCGCAGGCGCCGGACGACGGTCCGCTGCAGCGCGTGGAGCCGGGCCGTCCAGGCGGGGGTGGCGAGGCGGTCGGGGCTCGCATCCGGGTCGGTCGGCTCGTTGAGGATGTCGGTCCCGGCGTAGCCGGCGCCGCCTCGCCGGCCGGCGCGCGCGACGGCCACGACCGCGTCGGCGTACCAGTCCACGCCGCGGCGGCCCGAGACCGACTCGCCGTCGTAGAAGTGACGGGCGGCCGCGGCCGCGCAGGCGGTGTAGTACCGCGGCCGCGGATCGCCGCACGGCTGGCCGTCGGTGAACACCGCCCACGCTGGCGCGCCGTCGAACTCGGTGCCGGTGCCCAGGTCGGCGGCGTACCGGTCGCTGTGCATCGAGATCACCGTGTAGATCCGTTGGCGTCCGGCCTGGCGCACGAGCGAGGAGATCCGGCGCAGGTACGCGCGGTCGAGCTGTCCAGGTCGCGGCATCACCTTCGACCACGACACGGCCAGCCGGGTCACGTTGAAGCCGAGGGCGGCCATCTGCTCGAAGTCGCGGGCGCGCAGCGCGACGGGCGCGGAGTGGGAGGCGCCGTAGTCGACGAGCGCGTTCACGCTCGTGCCGCGCAGGTGGACCTGGCGACGGCCCGAGTCGACGAGCCGGCGCGCCCCTGCCTTGGCCCCGCCGACGCGCAGGCGGTCCTCCGGCCCGAACGCGGGGAGGGCGCCCGGAGCGATCTCTGCCGCGTCGCTGTCACCTCTGCCGGTCTCGGGGGCCGGCGTCGGGTCGGCGGCGTCCCCGAGCGGGGTGGCGGTGTCGGCCTGCGTGGCATCGCCACCGCCGCCTCCACCGGGCCGACCGACGACCAGCCCCGCGACGCCCGCGAGCAGGGCGAGCACGAGCACGCCGACGAGCAGTCCGGTGCGCGTCATCGGCGACCCTCCGCCGCAGCCGAGGCGCTCATGCGACCCCGTTCGTCGGCGAAGCGACGCCCGGCCCAGGATCGTGCGACAGCGTGCCGCGCCTGGTCATCACGACGAGCGCCGCGAGCGCGGGCGGCACGCCGGAGAAGCTCAGCGCGGCTTCCACGGAGACGTGGTCGACGAGAAAGCCGCTCACCGGCGAGCCGATCGTGAGCCCGATCATCACGGCACCCATCGTGAACGCGAAGGCCTCCGTGAGCGTGCCCGTCGGCGCGACGGAGCCCATGACGGCGTTGGCGGTGGCGAAGGTCGGGGCGATCGCGCCACCGGCGAAGAAGAGCAGGATGCCGAGCACCCACGGTCCGTGGCCGAGGCCCAGGACGCCGTTGCCGACCGTCAGGAGCGCGAGCGTGAGCAGGATGCGGCGGGCCGGATCGCTCGCCGGCTGCAGGCGGGCGAGCACGAGCCCGCCGAGCAGGCTGCCGATCGACCAGACCGCCAGGAGCACGCCGATGAGCACGGTGTTGTCCTCGGCGCGGCTGAACGCGGTGACGGCGACCTCGATCGCGCCAAAGGCTCCGCCCGCCCCGACCGAGACCACCATGAGGGTCCACACGCCACGGCTGCGCAGGGCGCCGATGAAGTCCGGCGTGCGGTCCTGCGAGGGGCGCCACCCGCGCGACGGGGCGCCGAGGGCGAACGCGAGCGAGCCGAAGCCCGTGAGGGCGGAGGCGACGAGCAGCGCGGTGACCGAGCCGAACGCGCCCGCGAGACCGCCGACGATCAGCAGCGGGCCACCGGTGAAGACCAGTTCGACGGCGCCGGCCTCGACGGCGTACCCCACGTGGCGCTCCTCGTTGCGGGTGAGGAGGACGTCCCAGAGGGTGCGCATCGTGCCGCCGAGCGGTGGCTGTAGCGCGCCGGTGACGGCCGCCGCGATGATGAACAGCCAGAGCGGACTGCTGCCCGGCAGCAGCGCGAGCGCGACCGTGGCGACGGCGCCGCTCAGCCCGGTGAGCAACAGCACGCGCGTCTGTCCGTCGCGGTCGATCACCCGCGAGAGCAGCGGGGAGGTGATCGCGACGGCGAGCCCGTACGCCGCCGCGGCGATCCCGGCCTCACCGTACGCGTACCCGACCTCCGTGAGCCGCAGGACGATGAGGAGCGTCATCGCCCCGTTGGGCAGGCGGGCGAGTACGGAGATGCCGAGGGTGCGCGCGACCTGCGGCCGGCGCAGCACCTGCGTGATCGTGACGTTCTCCGGCACGGCCGGACCGGACCGGGGGCTCAGCGCCACGGGACGCTCCGGCGCGGGCGCTGCTCAGCCGGCATGGAGCCGCTGCGCATAGGCGACCTCTTCGGCCGGGGTGCCCTTGCCGTCCGGGCCCGGCGTCTCCAGGACGCACGGCAGACCCTGGAAGCGCTCTTCTTGCAGGAACGCCTGGCAGCCGACCTCGCCGAGCTCGCCCTGCCCGATGTCGGCATGGCGGTCCTTGTTGGAGCCGAGCGGGAACTGGGAGTCGTTGAGGTGCAGCGAGCCGAGGCGGTCGAGGCCGAGCTCCCGGTCGAGCTCGTCGACGACCTTCGCCACGCCCTCGGGGGTGCGGACGTCGTAGCCGGAGGCGAGCAGGTGGCAGGAGTCCAGGCAGACGCCGAGGCGCGGCGACCCGCCGGCGGCGTCGATCAGCTCGGCGAGCTCGGCAAAGGTGCGGCCGAGCGTGCCGCCCGCGCCGGCCGTGATCTCGAGGTGCAGCGGGCAGGACTCGGACTGCGCGAGGGCCTCGCCGATGATCGCGCCGGCGCGCTTGATCGCGGGCGGGACCTCACCCTTGAGCGCCGAGCCGGGATGCAGCACGACGCCGGCGGCGCCGAGGTCGTCGCCCACCTTCAGCGACATGCCGAGCGACGCGAGCGTCTTCGCCTGGATCTCCGCGTCCTCGGAAGCGGCGTTGTTGAGGTAGATCGCGTGGATCAGGACGGCCTCGACACTGCTGCCCTCCATCGCCGCGTGGAACTTCGCCAGTTGCTCCTCGTTGTAGGACCCCGGCTTCCAGCCGCGCGGCGACTGGTTGAAGATCTGGATCGCCTTGCAGCCGCGCTCCTCACCGCGCTCGACTGCCTTGTGCGGACCGCCGGCGGGGGAGACGTGGCAACCGATGAGCATGGGCGCGAGGCTAGCTCAAGGTGCGGGTCTGGCGCCGCCGCGCCGGACGCCGGTCGGGGTTGGCTCAGGCCGTGACGGCGGCGGTCCGC
>JAURVW010000651.1 GCA_030655275.1 Solirubrobacteraceae bacterium | reverse complement strand
GATCGTGTGGACGAGGCCGGTGTGGTTGCGCCACGCCTCGCCCGGACCGATCTCGCGCTCGGTGAGTGCATCGGCGGTCTCGCCCTGCACGAGCAGGAGCTTGCCGGAGAGCAGGTACGAGGTCTCGTCCTTGGCCTCGTGGTACTGGAGGGAGAGGCGCTGGCCGGCCTCAACGACGATGATCTTGCCCGCGTACCGGTCGGTGTGGGCATACCAGATCTCGTGTCCCCAGGGCTTCTCAATACGCTTGGGGAGCATGGCATCAGTGCCGTTCACAGCGGCCTCGGCACTCGTCATCAATTCGATCATTGCAGGGTGTGGAACACGCCGAGAGTGAAATCGGACCGCTTTGGCCGGGGATCGATTTTCGTGGCCGACGTCCACCCGTCGCGCGCCTCCTGATCGAGTCGCCGAAGCGCCCGAGAACTCAGTGCAAAGAGTTGGGAGATCGGCGGTCGAGCATTACAATCGCCGGATGTCCCAACTCCGCCGTGTCCTCGGTCTGGGCGTGCTCGCGGGCGCGCTCGGCGCCATAGCCCCTGCCGCGCAGGCCGCCGACGTGACGGTCACGCGCACCGTCTTCGGCGTACCCCACATCAAGGCCGAGTCGTTCCGCGGCATCGGCTACGGCTACGGCCGGTCCGTCGCCGAGGACAACATCTGCACGCTCGCGGAGATGTACGTGACGGTGAACGGGGAGCGGTCGAAGTTCTTCGGTCCCGACGCCAGCTATTCGGTGGGCGGCAACGGCACGGCGCCGAACAACCTCAACAGCGACTTCTACTTCCAGCGCGTGAAGGACCGCAAGACGGTCGAGAAGCTGATCGCGGTGCCGCCGCCGGTCGGGCCGCGCGAAGAGGTCGCCGATGGACTCCAAGGTTACGTCGACGGCTACAACGACTGGCTCGCGAGCGTCGGCGGCTCGGCGGGCGTGCCCGATCCGACCTGTCGCGGCAAGGCGTGGGTCCGCCCGATCACGGTCCTCGATGCCTACCGTCGCGTGCACCAGCTCTCGATCCTCGCCTCCGAGGGCGCGGCGATCGACGGCATCGGCGGCGCGCAACCGCCCGGTGCGAAGTCGACGACCGGGGCGAGCGCCGCCGATCGCGTCTCCGCGCTCCCGCCGCAGGCCCTCGACGAGGCCCTCAGCGGACTCGGCTCCAACGCCTACGCCCTCGGCCGCGACGCGACCCAGGACGGCCACGGCCTGCTCTACGGCAACCCGCACTTCCCGTGGACGGGCTCGGAGCGCTTCTACCAGTCGCACATCACGATCCCCGGGGTCGTCGACGTGACCGGTGGCTCGCTGCTCGGCGTCCCGATCGTGCTCATCGGCGCGACGAAGGGCGTCGCGTGGAGCCACACGGTGTCGACCGCTCGCCGGTTCGTGCCGTACGAGGTGGCGCTGCTGCCCGGCCAGCCCGAGTGGTATTGGAACAGCGGCAAGTTCCAGCGCATGAAGCGCGAGAACGTGACGGTGCAGGTGCGCACCGCGTCGGGCGCCCTCGAGTCCCGGACCCGCACGCTCTACTCCACGAAGCACGGCTCGATCACGACCTCCATCACGGGCCTGAAGATCTTCCCGTGGACGCCGCTGACGGCCGTCGCACTCTACGACGGCAACGGCGAGAACTTCGGCCGGATGATCAACACGTTCTTCGGCATGAACGAGGCGCAGTCCGTCGCCGACGTCGACCGCAACCTGCGCAAGTTCACCGGCATGCCGTGGGTCAACACGATCGCCGCCGACACCGCTGGCAACGCGTACTACGCCGACATCGGCAACGTCCCCGGGGTCAGCAACCAGAAGTACAACGCGTGCCTCGGCCTGCTCGGTCGGATCACCGATGCCGCGCAGCGCCTGCCCGTGTTCGATGGATCCAAGGACTCGTGCCTGCCGTCGTCGGACGCCGACTCGGTCGTGCCCGGGATCCTCGGGCCGTCGAAGCTGCCGTCGCTGCAGCGCACGGACTGGGTCGCGAACATGAACGACTCCTACTGGCTGTCGAACCCGGCGAAGCCGCTCGAGGGCTACCCGCGGATCGTCGGCGACGAGCGCAAGGCCCGCACGCTACGAACCCGCATCGGCATCAAACAGGTGCAGGATCGCCTCGCCGGTACCGATGGTCTCGCCGGCAAGGGGTTCAACCTCGACAACGTGCGCGACGTCGCCATGGGCAACCGCGTCTACAGCGCCGAGCTGTGGCGCGACGCGCTCGTGAAGGGCTGCAGCCGCGCCTCGTGCAAGGTGCTCGCGAAGTGGAACCTGCGCAACGACCTCGACGAGCCCGGCGCCGTCCTGTGGCAGCGCTTCGCCACGCGACTCGTGTCGTTCTCGCCGATCCCGCTGCCGACGCCGCTCTCGCCGTACACGAAGGGGTTCGACGTGAAGGATCCGGTCAACACGCCGAGCGGCCTGCTGCAGGCCAGCCCGATCGTGGTGGGCGCCCTCAACGACGCCGAGGCCGACATGAAGAAGGCCGGGCTCCCGCTCGACGCGACGCTGCGCACCGCGCAGACGGTCACCCGCCAGGGGCAGGTCATCCCGATCCACGGCGGCCCGCACTCGACCGGCATCTTCAACGTGTTCACGCCCGTCTGGGATGCCGCGAAGGGCTACACCGACATCGTCAGCGGCGGCTCCTACATCCAGGCCGTGCACCTGAAGCCCGGCTGCCCGGAGCTCCGCACGATCGTGACGTACGGCCAGTCGACGAACCCCGAGTCGCCCTATTACGCCGACCAGACCAAGCTCCTCAGCAACAAGCAGTGGAACACGCTGCCGTTCTGCGGTGACGACGTTGCCGCGCAGGCGATCAAGACCGACAACTGGGGTGTCCCGGGAACGTAGGGGAGAGGCGCGGCTCACCGGTCAAACGGCCCGTCGGTGGCCGTTTGACCGGCGTTGCCCTTGACGGGCGACGTAAGTAAGTGGATACTCACCTCGTGCCGACGAGCTCAGACACCACCGACGACCTCGCCGCCGCCGCGCCCGCGGTGGGCGGCAAGGGCTCGTCGGACCGCGGCGCCAAGCCGGTCACGCGCAAGCGGGTACCGGCCGAGCAGCGCCGCGAGGAGGTGCTGAGGGTCGCGGCCGAGGTGATCGCCCTCGACGGGATGCACGCAGCGTCGACGGCCTCGATCGCGAAGGCCGCCGGGATGTCGCACGCCTACCTGTTCCGACTCTTCCCTACGAAGGAGGAGCTGCTGTGCGCCGTCGCCGCGGAGAACTGCCGGAGGATCGCGAAGCGGATGACCGAAGCGGGGGAGGCCGCCGCGACGGCCTTCGACACCGGGGCGACGCCCCCCGACCCCGACGCGGCGAGCGCGATCCGCGAGATGCTCGGCAAGCCCGAGCCGGCGAGCCCGGCCGAAGCACGCCGCGAGGCGATCCTCGGCGCGATGGGGGTGGCGTGGCGTGAGCTCCTCACCGACCGCACGCTGCTCCAGGTGAACCTGCAGGGGATCAGCGCGTCGAGCAACTCGACGGCGATCGGCGACGTGATGCGTGCCGGCTGGGAGAAGGTCGTCCTCGAGATCGAGCGCATCTCCGGCGCCGATGCCAACGAGGCCCGCGGCTTCGTGGCCCAGGGCACGCTGCTGCTCGTGATCTCCGGCCTCGGCGCGGAGGAGTCCGACTGGGCCACTCGCCTGCACCACGGCCCACTTCCCTGCGCACCCGACGGCCCCGCGACCCTGGATCCCCCGTTGTCCGGCTAGGCCGGGCGCCGGCGCCGGGTCCAAGACCACCGAATCCTCGCCGCCCGGCCCGGGCGGCACGCCGTCCCGACCGGGCCGGCGACCACGACATCGACCGAGGCGCCGAACCGGCGTCTTTCATTTCACCTGAAAGGAAGCAAGTGCTTACTTACCAAGAGGGCGGCGCCGACGGGGCTGCCTCCGATACGCCGAAGAATGCGGTGGCTGACCCGGCCGCCGCGACCAACCCCGGCGGCTCCGCCAAGCGGTCGGCCGCCGTTACCACGATCGCCGTGACCTCCGTCGCGGTCTTCATGACGTCGCTCGACAACCTCGTCGTCGGCGTCGCGCTGCCATCGATCCGGACCAGCCTCGGCGGCTCGATCGAGTCGCTGGAGTGGACGGTCAACGCGTACACGATGGCCTTCGCGGTCACGATGATCGCGATGGCCGCGCTCGGTGATCGGTTCGGGCGCCGGCGGGTGTTCCTCTCCGGCATCACGGTCTTCACGCTGGCCAGCGCGGTCGCCGCGATCGCGCCGTCGCTCGAACTGCTCGTCGCCGCCCGGGCGATCCAGGGCTTCGGCGCCGCGGCCATCCTGCCGCTCTCGCTCACCCTGATCTCCGAGGCGGTGCCACCGGAGAAGCGGTCGGCGGCGATCGGGATCTGGGGCGGCGTGAGCGGCCTCGGCATCGCGCTCGGGCCGTTCGTGGGCGGAGCCGTCGTCGAAGGCATCTCGTGGGAGTGGATCTTCTGGATCAACGTGCCGATCGGCGTCGTGCTCATCCCGCTGGTGCTGCGCGCGGTTCCGGAGTCCAAGGGCCCCGAGGGGCGCCTCGACCTCCGCGGACTCGTCCTCGCCGCGGCCGGTCTGCTCACGCTCACCTTCGGCGTCGTACGCGCTCCGGCCCTGGGGTGGGAGTCGCTCACGGTGATCACGAGCCTCGTCGCGGGCGTTGCGCTCGTCGTCGCATTCATCGCCTGGGAGCGCGTGGCCGAGGCCCCGATGCTGCCGATGCGGTTCTTCCGCAGTCGCTCGTTCTCGCTCACCAACCTGCTGTCGGTGGCGATGTTCTTCGGCATCTTCGGCGCGAT
>JAURVW010001469.1 GCA_030655275.1 Solirubrobacteraceae bacterium | reverse complement strand
ATATCTTGCTCTACTCGTATTTTGAGTAACAGTATTAAATGAAAAAACATTATTTCTAATAACAAATGTTTGTCTTATATGTGAATCATCAGGATAAGCACCACTAAAATAAGTATGCGCAGAACCACCCAAAAAAGAACTCCATTCAAGTTGTGCTCCCGATCCTTCCACCGACCAACCAGATATATCACTATCAAAATATCCATTATTTATAACATATTCAGCATTTACATTTTGTATAAAAAATAATAAAATACATATTATTATAAATATTTTTCTCATCATTTCATTCTCCATGATTTTTTTATTATCCAGATTAAAAATATTATTAAAATACCAAATGTAAATACTATACCTAAAATGATTATCCACATATTCTTAAATAATTCAAATGAAGTATTAAAATCTGTTTTTATTGGAGATGTAATAAAAATAGTTATGTTAGAATTATCAGGAATAAAAATATTCTCATCTTTTTTATAATTTCCAATATAGTAATCATTAATATAAACTTCATAACCATATTCATTCAAGATTTTAATATTTGAAATATCATCAATTTTTAATATTTTATAATTTGATGATGTAATATTATCATAAATAATTGTCTCAGCTTTAACCGGATATGATAACATCAATACAATGATAATACTAAATATTATTAAAATTGATTTTAATTTCATATTATTACCTTCATTAATTATTAACATGCAGTATTACTTCTAAATAATTTTCCTGTTGAATCAAGACAAGCGTAATCATTTCCTGTTCCTGATAATAAATTTAATCGGTAGCCACCACTGCCAAAATCCATAACCGGTATTCCAGACGTAGAATTTGGTGGAAAATAATAATACTGAAATTGTCCTAAATTCCCCGGATTATCGCCCATTATCCACACAGCACCATAATTTTGTGAATCAGATAAATTTTTCCATGCCACAGCGTTATTGTTAACATCTATTTCAAGATATCTATTCAAAGAATAAAAATAATAATTTGATCCTCCCGAATCACCCCAAATATCGAATGCTCCAATAGTTTTATTTGTTTTATTATATAACTCAATATTAGTACCAGAATAATCATGATAATCCCCGGATTTATTTAC
>JAURVW010001468.1 GCA_030655275.1 Solirubrobacteraceae bacterium | reverse complement strand
ATATGAAATGTATATGCCCTATCGAGCATACACATTCACGTTCGATCTATTTTTACGGTCCTACCATTAGGTAAATATGCTTCGCACATCCGTAGACTGTTTCCGTTGCATGGCCGATTCCGCTGACAAAAGACTCTACATAAATATTTACTTCGTCAGGTGCGTGGTGGCTTGTTGAAGCGTCTGCATCTATGGTCTGCCCGGCTACTGAATCGTGGCCTTTTGCAGATACGTCTGCTTCCTTAATCACTATACCGGCAGCGGGTATTCCACCTGCTGATGTGAATGAGCTTGCCGTTATATCGGAAGTCGCAACTGCCAGTGCACTGTCAGTCATTGCTATCTGCCAGGTATCTGCATGGGTATTAGCCCCGCTCGGATCGGCATGTGCAGTTATGACTCCATAGGTATATGCCCCTGCGCTGTGGGTTGCGTCTGCATCAGTATTCATGTACGCCTGCGCGATTGAATCTTCGCCAGCGCATGTCATGGCGATTGACATTGCATATGCGTTATCGCCAGTGGCTGTTGCCTTTGTTGCTGAATCTGCGGTTCCATACTCGTCATAGGCCCATGCCCATGAACTGGATTCGGCTGATCCACCTTTGTTTGCTTTTGACTCGGCGTTTGCATCGGCTTCAGTACCTTCGCCAATTGCCCATGCAGTTGCGCCTGCACCTGCATATGAATCCTCGTCATTGGCGATTGCGTCCGCGTGTGCATCAGCGTCCGCGTTCTTTCCAATCGCCACGGCATCGGCAGCGGCACCTGCGTAGCAATCATCCTGGCAATCCGCATCGGCTTCAGCACCGGAATCGGCGTGTGCCTTCTTGCCTATTGCAATTGATACGGATCCCGCAACGGCTACTGATCCCTCACCCACTGCATTGGTGTCTGCTTCTGAGGTCGCTTCTGCGCCAGATCCCACTGCTACAGATACGGCTACAGATGTTGCCGTTCCGTCCTCCTTTGCTGTGGCATAAGTGGTAGACTCAGCATTTGCTCCATCCGCTGCTATGGATACGGATATCGCTTCGGCATCTCCACCATTAGTTCCTGTTGCAGTGGAATCTGCCGATGCCGTTCCTGAATTTGTCGCGTCTGAACTGGATTCTGCCGAGGCAGATCCCCCACCTGATGCCTGAGCATCAGTGTTTGTGTTTGCTACTGCCGCAAATGCGATTGGTGCCATTA
>JAURVW010001467.1 GCA_030655275.1 Solirubrobacteraceae bacterium | reverse complement strand
GTGTCGATCTTCGCGCGCACGCCGATCGTCTCGGGTTCCGTGCCGCTCTACCAGGGCAAGCTCGTGCTGCCGCTCGACCGCAACTTCCTCTTCAAGGGGAAGGCGAAGGACGAACGCGAGGTCACTCGACCGAACCGGTCGATCGCGGCCCTGCCGATCCGGACCGAACCGGGCTTCGAGGTCGCCTGGACCCCGACCGGCGCCAAGCTCACCCTCTCCCTCGACCTCTCGCGCCAGTTCGAGATCGTGCTGCCACCGAAGGGCGTCGACGACGACGGCCGCCACACGCTCAAGCGCGGGTACGGCCTCGAGGTGACTCTGGCGACCTCGAACGAGAAGGGCATCGCCATCGACTACGTCGGCGGGCGGATCGACCAGGCCAAGCTCTTCGGCGGCAAGCTCTTCGTGAAGGACCTCTTCCTGAGCTACTCCGCCGACAAGGGCGTCCTCAGCGGCGGGGCCTCGGTCGAGCTCTTCCGCGGGCCGCTCGCGAAGTACGCCCTGCCGACCGTGAGCGCGAGCCTCGGCCTGCAGCTCGACCCGTTCGACTTCGCGAAGTTCGAGGCCTCGGTCGAGAACATCAACAAGCCGATCGGGCCGTACGTGTTTCTGCAGAAGGTGGGCGGATTGGTCTCCAAGCTGCCGCCGCCGTGGGCCGTCGAGGGCACCACCGAGCTCACGCTCGGCCCAAAGTTCGACATCCCGCTGATCGGCAACGTGAGCGCCGTGTCCGTCGGCGGAACGGCGAAGTGGCAGTACCCGGCGACGATCTCGGGGGCCGTCGACCTCAAGCTGTTCAACCAGGAGACGTCGAACGCGACCATCGAGGCGAACCTGCTCGAGCCGGAGGCGAAGCTCAGCGCGACGACCTCGATCACGCTCGCCGGCAGCGGCTTCGAGGGCTCGCTCGACGGCTGGCTCGCCAGGGACGCGCTCCTGCTCTCGGGCGGCGCGAAGGTGAAGATCGCCGGGTTCGACGTGACCGGCGGCGACGCGTTCGTGAGCTCGAAGGGCATCGGCGCGTGCGCGCGTTGGATCGGCCCGGACTACGGCTGGCGCCTGCGCTGGGGCGACAAGCTCCCGAAGGTGATGGCGAAGTCCTGCGACTTCGGCGACCTCAGCGAGGTCGGGAAGAAGTCGCAGGTCGGCGGGGCCACCTCCACGCAGATCGGCAAGGGCAGCCGTGGTGAGCTGCTGCAGATCGTCGGAACCGGCGGCGCGCCGCTGGGCACCGTGCGGGGCCCGGACGGCACCGTCGTCGAGGTCGGCGCCGACCGTGGCTTCGTGCAGACCGACAAGGTCGCCTCCGTGCCCGAGCTGGCGACGAACTCCGTGTACGTCGTCCTCGCGAATCCAGCCCCGGGGACGTGGGTCGTCGAGCCGCGGCCGGGGTCTGCGCCGCTCGCGATCACGGGCCGTGCGAAAGCCAAGCCCGAGGCGCAGGTGAAGCCGGGCAAGCTGCGCAAGTCCGGTGGTGGTTACCGCCTCTCGTACTCCGTGAAGCGCGCCAAGGGTGAGCAGGTCGTCTTCACCGAGCGCGGCCCGGCCGGTCG
>JAURVW010001466.1 GCA_030655275.1 Solirubrobacteraceae bacterium | reverse complement strand
AGCAGCTCCACCGTCGCCTGCCCACGGTCGGACCGTAGGGCTCCGCCCTTCGGAGGCACCGCGCGTCGACCAGACTCGCCGTGCCGTCCGCTCCAGCCGCGCTGTCCGCCCGGGCCGCCGTCGCCGGTCATCGTCCAAGCGACCATCAGCCGGCCTGGCTCGGAAAGTTCGACCGGCCCCGGACGACGCCGAGATCGAGTCCCGGCAGGATCGCCGGGACCTGCAGCGTCACGAGGATGCGACCCGCGTACTTGCCGTCGGGCCGGGCAGCCCGCACGTGCGCCGTCGTCCGCAGGAAGCCCGGGAGCTCGCGCCGCACCGCGACCTTCGGGTCCTTACCCAGCGCCTCCGCCCGAGCCCCGATGCGGGCGGCGGCCGAGGCCGTCCACACCGTGTAGCCGGCCACCGCGCCCTGCCCCATCGCCAGCGCGGCGAGCACGAAGATCGGGATGAGGGCGACGAACTCGACCGACGCCTGGCCCGGTTCGGCACGCAGCGCGACCACGCTGCGTTCCGCTCGCCCGCCGCGGCCGCTCCACATCGGGACGGTGAGCTTCCGCCGGTGTCCTGTGCCTCGAGCGACCATGGGTCGATCGTCGCGAACGAGGTGTCACGAAACTGCGCAGGGCTGCACCAAACGTGCTCAGCATCCGCGGGCCGGAACGAAGAACGCCGGCCCGCCGACCCCCAGTCGACGAGCCGGCGCTCAGGCTCCTCGCGGCGCAGGCGCCGCGGCAGGACTGTGGCTACTCGGCGGCGTGGACCGCGTCGTCGAGCTCGACGATCGACGGCTCGCCGGAGACGTCGCGCAGTTCGCGGACGGGCTCGGCGACCTCGATGAGCGGCTCCGGGCTGAACCGGTAGCCGATGCCGAAGTGCGTGTGGATGTAGCGCCAGCTCGGCGAACCCTTGTCGAGCTTCTGACGGAGCTTGCGGACGAACACGTCGACCGAGCGATCGCCGCGGGCCATGGAGTAACCCCATACGCGCTCGTAGATGTCTTCGCGCTCGAGCACGCGGCCCGGCGACGCAGCCAGCAGGCGCAGCAGCTCGAACTCACGACGCGTGAGGTCGAGGGACGCCGAACCGACGAACGCCTGGAACTGGTCGGCGTTGATGGTGAGCTCACCGACGGCGACCGTCGGCTGCTCCTCACGCGACTTGCTGCGCGCACGACGACGCACGACGGCCTCGACGCGAGCGATGAGCTCCTCGGGATGGCACGGCTTCGACAGCCAGTCGTCGGCGCCCATGCGCAGGCCGCGGACGCGCTGGGCGACCGTCGACGGGCCGCAGCAGACGACGATGGGCAGCCCCGGCGCCTCGCGATGGAGCGCATCGAGGTGATCCCAGGCGGCGTTGCCGAGCACGCGCAGGTCGATGACGAGCACGTCGAGACGCATCGCGACGAGCTCCTCGACCGGCGTGGCGCCCGCGAGGACGCGGTACCGGTGACCGGCGGCGTCGAGACGCTTGCTCAGGACGCGCAGGAACGCCTGATCGGTGTCGACCACGGCGAGCCGGAGCTCGCGCGGGGTGCCACTACGGGTGGACTGCTCGCGCATGTCGGACACGGTACTCCCTCCGGCCGGGCGAGTGGACGCCCATGCCTGGTTGGTGTCTTCGTTCAAAGTTCGTTGCGGGTCGCAAGGTCGAGGCCGCGGTACCGGCCCGTCTCGAGGAAGATCACGTGCTCGCCGATGTCGACGGCGTTGTCGGCGATACGCTCGAACGCGCGGGCCGCCATGACCATCGTCATCGACCACTCACGACGGTCGGCGTCGCCGCCGAGCGCAATGGCTTCCTTGAAGATCGCCTTGTTGCGTGCGTCGATGTCCTCGTCGATCTCGCGCAGGCTCGCGGCGAGCTCGATGTCGCGGTTCGCGAAGGCCTGGCGTGCGACGCGGACGACGCTCCGCGTCCCCTCGGCGAGGGCGACGATGTCTTCCACGAGGCGCTGGTCCGACGGCGGCTCCCAGCCCGACAGCGGCACGACCTTGGCCACGTTGACGCACTGATCGCCCATCCGCTCCAGGTGGCGCGCGATGTAGAGCAGCGACGTCACGAGGCGGAGGTCGCTCGCGACCGGCGCCTGGAGTGCCAGCAGCGAGATCACGCCCGAGTGGAGATCGAGGTAGCGCGCGTCGATGCGCTGGTCGGCCATCACGACGAGCTGGGCCAGCTCGACATCGTGATGACGAAGCATCTCGGTGGTGCGATCGACCTGGTCGACGACCAGGTCGACGCCCTCGATCGCCAACTGCTCCAGGCGCTTGAGGTCCTCGTGGAACTTGCTGCGGATCTCGCTCACGGCCATAGGATCAACCAAACTTCCCGGAGACGTACTCCTCGGTGCGGGGGTCGCCCGGGTTCGTGAAGATCGTGTTCGTCTCCGCGACCTCGATGAGGTCGCCCAGGAGGAAGAACGCGGTGCGGTCGGCAACGCGTGCGGCCTGCTGCATGTTGTGCGTGACGATCACGATCGTGAAGCGGCTCTTGAGCTCCATGATGAGCTCCTCGACGCGCAGCGTGGCGATCGGGTCGAGGGCCGAGCAGGGCTCGTCCATCCGGATCAGCTCGGGCTCGACCGCGATCGTACGGGCGATGCAGCGACGCTGCTGCTGGCCGCCGGAGAGACCGACGCCCGGCTGGTTGAGGCGGTTCTTGACCTCGTCCCACAGGCCGGCACCCTTGAGCGCCCACTCGACGCGGTCCTCGACCTCGACACCCTTGATGCCGGCGAGCCGCAGGCCCGCGGAGACGTTGTCCTTGATCGACATCGTCGGGAACGGGTTCGGCTTCTGGAAGACCATGCCGATGGCGCGGCGGACCGACGTGACGTCGACGTCCTTGGCGTACACGTCGAGGCCGTCGAGGCGCACCTTGCCCTCGACCGTCGCGCCCGGGATCTCCTCGTGCATGCGGTTGATCGTGCGGAGCACGGTCGACTTGCCACAGCCGGACGGCCCGATCATGGCCGTGACCTCGTTCGGCCGGTACTCCAGGTCGATGCCGTGGACGGCCTCGTTGCCGCTGTAGAACGCCTTGAGGCCCTCGAGCGTGCACGTACGACCGACCGAAGCCTCGATCTCGGACTTCGTCTCCGGGACCGACGACGTGATCGTCTGCTGCCCCGTGTGGTTGGTCGTCGAGTCGAGCAAAGCAGCCTCAGCGTGGTTGGTCGCGGTGTTGGTGGGCGGGGTCATGCGGTCTTGCTCCGGCGCTGCGCGAGACGCGCGACGAGGTTGAGGAGGAGGATCATGAGCACGAGGAGCAGTGCTGCACCCCAGGCCCGTTCGACGATGACGTCCTGCGGGGTGCGGACGTCGTTGAAGATCTGCAGCGGCAGCGAGTTCATCGGGCTGCTGAGACCGAAGGTGAGCTCGTTGACGGCGAAGGCCGTGAAGAGCAGCGGCGCCGTCTCGCCCGCGGCGCGGGCGATCGCGAGCAGTGAGCCGGTCACGAGACCGGAGCGGGCCGTCGGGAGGACGATCGAGGTGATCACCTTCCAGCGCGGCGAACCGAGCGCCAGGGCCGACTCACGGAGCGAGTCCGGGACGAGCAGGAGCACGACCTCGGAGGACCGCACGACGATCGGCAGCATCAGCAGCGCGAGGGCGATCGAGCCCTTCCAGCCGGCGAACGCGCCGCCGAAGCCGGAGACGACGAGGACGATGTAGACGAAGAGACCGAAGGCGATCGACGGGACGCCGGTCATGACGTCGACGAAGTAGCGGACGGCCTGCGAGAACTTGCTCTGCTTGCCGTACTCGACGAGGTAGACCGCGACGGC
>JAURVW010001465.1 GCA_030655275.1 Solirubrobacteraceae bacterium | reverse complement strand
TGCGGTCGTGGTCGAGCGACTCCATCTCGTCGATCGCGGCGACGATCTCGTCGCGCAGGGCTGTCTCGGCGGCGTCGTCCTGCGGGATGTCCGGGTCGAATCGCAGCTCGAACAGACGGATGAGGGCCGCCGTCGTGTGCGGATGGCTGACGATCACCTGGTTCTGGAACGCCTCGGTGTAGCGGGAGCCGATGCGTGAGCGGTAGCGGCGGTAGGCGCGCAGGATGCCGAGGCGCTCGTGGTCGAGGTCGGTGGTGACGATCAGGCGGTGGAGGGCGTCGGTCTCGGCCTCGCCGCGCCAGACCGCGCCGACGGCGGCCGCGACGCGGTCGCCGCAGGCGTCGAGGTCAAGCGGACCTCCGCCGGGGCCGGTGACGCCGAAGTCCTGGATCCAGAGCTGTTCGCCGCCGCCGCTCACGCGGGTCGGGCGTTCCTCGAGCACGGTGAGCCCGAGGTCCTCGAGGATCATGATCACGCGCGAGAGTTCGGCCTTCGTGCGGCGTGAGAGCAGCGCGACGCGCGTGACGGGGCCGGACGGGCCGTCCTCCTGGCGAAGTGCGACGGCGGAGGCGTCGCCGCTGCGATGCAGGTGGTCGAGGGAGAGGACGTCGTCGACGGCGGAGGCGGGGTCGACGACCGCGCGGTACGCCTCGGGCATCCGCGGGCCCCAGTGGGCGGCGAGGAGGCGGCCGGGCTCGTCGCCTTCGCGGGCCACGAGGGCGTCGCGCAGCGACGTGAGCCAGGTGCGGGCCATCGCGGAGACGGCGGCCTCGAGCTCGCGCTCGTCGATGGAGCGCAGGCCCTTGGGGTCGTGGACGACGACGTGCAGCTGCACGTGGGATTCGTCGCCGATCACCTCGGTGGCGACGGTGTCGTCGGTGTCGTAGCGCGCGGCGACGAGCGCCTCGACGCGTTCGCGTAGGGCCGGCACGTAACGGTCGCGTGGGAGGGCGACGACGATCGACGCGGTGCGGCCGTCGAGGTGGTTGCGGGCGCGGACCATGACGTCCTCGGCCGAGATCGCCATGAGGGCGCGCAGGAGGCCGACGAGCTCGAGCGCACCGACGGCCAGGAGCTCCTCCTTGGGCATCGCGTCGAACAGGGCGACCATGCGCTTGTGATCGTGGGAGCCGGCGCGTAGGCCGGCCGCTTCGAGGGCGTCCTCGAGGCGGGTGCGGAGCAGCGGCACGGTGCTGGCCGGCTCGTTCTCGGCGCGGTGCGTGAGCAGGTAGAGGATGCGCGTGACGCCCGTGAGGAGACCGTCATCGTCGCGCGTCGGGACCAGCAGTTCCTGGGGGCGCGTGCCGCGGTGGACCGGGGAGCGCGAGGCGACGGGGCCGGCGGCGAGTTCGGCACCGGCGCGCAGGGGGTCGAGTGCGGCCAGCGCGGGCGCGGCGACCTCGAGGGGGTCGTCGTCGTCCTCGAGCGGACCGACCCAGCTGCGTAGGCCGCCGTCGGAGGCGTGGGCGGCGAGCAGGCCCGTGCCGTCGGCGGGGCGTCCGTAGGTGCCGTCGTCCTCGATGGCGTAGCGGGCGGTGCCAAGGAGGATCGCGCGTTCGCCGAGCAGCCAGTCCAGGAGGGCGGCGGCCTCGTGGGCGATGCCGGGGGCCGTGATCGTGTCGCGGATGGTGGCGATCGAGAGGTCGTGTTCGTCGACGACGGCTGCGGCGGCGAGCAGGGCCCGGCGGACGTGGTCCTCCAGGTGGACGAGCGCTTCGGGCTCGAGGCGCACGTCGAGTTCGACGAGCAGGGCGGCGACGGCGGCGGCGGTCGGGGCGACCGGGCTGCCCGGTTCGTGGGCGCGCGGGTGCGCGTGGGCCTGCGCGGGGGTTGTTTCGGGGTTGCCCTTGCCCTCGTGGAGATCGGCGATGCCGTTGGCGTTGGCGTCGATGCCGTCTTCGCCGGCGCGGGCGAGCACGGGGTGTTCGACGGCACGCGGACTTTGGCCCGCGCGACGGATGGCGACGAGGAACGTGTCGAGCAGGAACGGGCGGTCGTCGGCGACGACGGCGACCATCGAACCGCGGTCTGCCTCGCGCGGCGTGTGGACGGCGGTGGCGACGATGGCGTCGGCGCGATGGTTCAGCAGGGCTTCGAGCTGCGCACGGCGAGCGGGATCCGATGCGCCGAGCGCGGCGAGCCGGCCGCCGAGTTCCGTGAGCTGAGGAGCGTCCCCCTTCGGAATGCCGCGACCGTTGTCGAGCCCGTCGGACCCGACGGGCTCCCCCGACGCCGACCGGGCCGTGTTCAACCGCGGTGCAACGGTGTCGTTCGGTGCTGAATCGTCCATGGAGCTCCTCCAGGTTTCTCGGCCGCGCTCCGAGGCGCCGTGACCCCTGGTCGAACCTATCCCGTGCCGATCCTCCCATCGTGGGCGGGCGCTGTCAGCACACGGCCACCAAACGTCCACACGCCAGAACCAACGCGGTCACACCGCGGCCGAACGATTGGAAGCATGCCGTCCGCGGTTCGCGCGCCTGTGTTCGACTACGTCGAGACCCGTGTCGATCCTCAACCCGTATGGGTTGAGAATACCCGTGAAAACGGCCGCTTTCTCAACCGTCCGCGGTTGGGTCAGCCGAATCGTCGGTGAACATCGCCGTGAACGGTCCCAACCGTAGGGGGTTGTGAAAGTCGACGAAATCAGGCGTTTCCTCAACTGCCGATGGTTGAGGATCGACACGGACTTCCAGAGCGGGTGGTTGCCACGTCGATGGGCCTCGACCTCCAACGCCGTCCGACCGAACGGCCTGGGGTTCGGGACTCTTGAGGAGCGCGGCCAGCACCGCGCGTGTCCCGGCCGTGGCTTCGAGATGACCTTCTCGCACGTGCTTGGAAACCGCCTGCATCGAACACCCGAGCTCGACGGCAGCGGCAGTATGCGTGCGATGTCGGCGCCGAGCGTCGACCGCCCGCCAGGTCGCTTCGGACCGTGCTCGGAGGAGAGCGGCGTGGAGCTGGAGGACCGTGTCGATCAGCCCCGCTCGAGGCCTTCGAGGGTCGAGCCTCACCAAGAGCCCCGTCGGACGCCGCTGAGCCTTGGGCAGCAGTCGGTCGACCATCCTGATCGGCATAGGCTGAGGTTCGAAGAGGATGATGAGGGCCCAAGCGCGACCTCGCGCTCCGATGTCGATTGCCGAGAGGAGTCCGTCGGTCGACAGCCGACCGACCAGCAGCCCCCGGGGAATCCTGGCGAACGTCGGCCCTCCGGTCTGCTTGCCGGCCAGCCCCTGGGTGAGACGGTCCTGCAACGCGGCCACATCGCGGGTCGACCCGCACCACGGCATGAACGCGACGGTCAGTTCCTGGTCGTACCCCACCGCCTGAGCGTCTCATCTCCCTATGGCTCGAAACATCGATTCGGGACTCTTGGAGCAAACTTGTTGCAGGGCTTCCGCGATCGAGTTCTTTCCGCCACGACCAACGTCGCGCGCTCGCCGACGGAGCGTCCGCGGAAAGTCTTGGGGGTCGACGCGTACCAGGCGGGAAACGCGCCGACCCCCAAGGATCGTGGGTGGGTGTCACGTCGAGAGCCATTGGCACTCGCGGACCCACCGAAGGGCTGTGTCCCTCACCGTAGACGTCCCGCGGGTCGCGGGAACGCCAGGAGCCGGAGAGTGGACGCCCGTTGGCTGGGTGGGCTAGCCGAGGCGCGCCTTGAGCGCGTCGAGCTGCTGCGTGATCTCCGCCGGCAGACGATCGCCGTACTGCTCGAGGTACGCCTCGACCTGCGGCAGCTCGGCCTTCACGGCCTCCGCATCGACCGTGAGGAGCGTGTCGAGATCCTCGGCGGAGAGATCGAGCCCCTCCGTGTTGAGATCCTTCGCCGCCGGCACGAAGCCGATCGGCGTCTCGACGGCCTCGCCCTTGCCGTCGACCCGGTTGAAGATCCACTCGAGCACGCGGCTGTTCTCGCCGAAGCCCGGCCAGATGAACTTGCCGTTGTCGTCCTTGCGGAACCAGTTGACATAGAAGATCTTCGGGAGCTGCG
>JAURVW010001464.1 GCA_030655275.1 Solirubrobacteraceae bacterium | reverse complement strand
GACGCTTGCGTCGCTGGACATGGCCGACAAGCCGAAGCGGCCGACAGCGCCGCCCGATGGCGGGCGCGATGCCGGGGCCCGCGTCGGCGAGCATGCCGATGGCCGCGAGGTAGGGCAGCATCATCAGCAGTTCGATGCTCGCGGCCCCGACCGCCAGCGTCACGGCCGCCCGGCCGTCGAACGACTCGCCTGACACCCTCGCCTTCAGCCGGTCGAGGCGAGTCGGGGGGCGGCCGGCCTGCACGGCCTCGCCGTCGCTGTTGCCTTGGCCCGGGCTGGGGGCGCTGGCCAGCTCGTGGCCGCCGTCGCGGTCGTCCTCAGGGACGCCGCGGCTGCCGTCGTCGCCGCGGGCCGTCGCCTTCTTGCGCCCGCCGATGGGATCGACCTTGAAACTCAGCGCGAAGAGCCCCACGCCGACGAGCAACTGGGCGACGAGCCGGGCGTCGCCCTCGGTCGCATCGACGACGGCCTCGAAGGCCGCCAGCGCGCCCGCGTAGAGCACGACCCCGACCACGAGATAGAACCCGGCAACCGCGACGAGGTACACCCCGATCGCGCGGGCGCGCACCCGTGGTTGGAGTCCGAGCCAGACCGGGATCCCGAGGGTGCCCACGCTCGTGGCGTCGACGAGCGCGAGGACGAGCAGTGTGGCGATCAATGCGGGTTCCATCGGGTCCCTCCCGGTCCGAGTCTTTTTCGCACACTTGTATTGCTACCCGATATCGCACGGTCGTGCTAGAAAGATGGCGTGCCGAAGATCGTCGACCACGACGCCCGCCGGGCCGAGCTCGCGGCCGCGCTCTGGCGGGTCGTCGGCCGGGCCGGGGTCGCCGGGGCGACGGTGCGTGCCGTCGCCGACGAGGCCGGTTGGTCGATGGGCGCGCTCCGTCACTACTTCGCGAGCCAGGGGGAGCTGCTGCGCTTCGCCATGGACACGCTCCTCCAGGACGTGCCGCCGCGGCTCGCCGCCCACCTGGCCGCCGACCTCGAGCCCCGGGAGCGGGCTCGCCGACTCCTGCTCGAGCTGGTCCCGGTCGACGAGGAACGCCGGATCGAGGCGATCGTGTGGCTGGCACTGCTGGAGCGGTCCCGCACCGACCCGTCCCTCGCCGAGCCGCGCGAGATCGCCTGGCTGGGCGAGCGGCACATCTGCCGCCTCGTGGTCGCCGAACTCCTCGACCTCCCGGCGCCAGCGTCGCCGCAAGACCGCTTCGAGGACGAGTCGTCAGGCGAGCGCGGAGCGCAGGCGGCGGGGTCGTCGACGGAACGCGGAGCGAGGGCGACCGGCCCAGCTGGCATCGCCCCTTCACCGGAGGAGGAGGCCGAGGCGCTGCACACGTTCGTCGACGGCATCACGCTGCAGGCCACGACCTGGCCCGGCGAGTGGACGCCGGCCGCGATGCGGGCGTCGGCCGAGCGTCAGCTCGACAGCGTCCTACAGCGCGCCGGGCGCTGAGCTGACTGTGTCCGCCTCGGCCGAGGCGCGCCGGACGCTGATCTGTCGGCGTCCGCCTCAGCCCAGGCGCGCCGGGCGCTGAATCGTCGGCGTCCGCCTCAGCCGAGGCGGGCGACGCGCGGCTCGAGCCACTCGATCAGGTTCTCGGCGAGCTGCGGCGCCCGGAGGGCCGCGCGGCCGAGGGTGATGTCCTTGAGGATCGCGTCGGAGACGACCCCGATCGTGACGCCGTGGTCCGGCCGGTCGACCACCTCGACCTCGTCGCCCGCCCCGATGTCGCCCTCCTCGAGGATCCGCAGGTAAACGCCGGGACGCGAGGCCTGCGTGAAGGCCTTGAGCATCTTCGGATCACCGAAATGGAGCCCGAGCTTGAAGCAGGGCAGGCGCGGCTGGCACACCTCGAGCAGGAGCGAACCGAACCGCCAGCGCTCGCCGATCACGGCTCCGGTGCAGTCGATGCCCTCCGTGGTGAGATTCTCTCCGAACATGCCGTCGCCGACCTCGCGGCCGAGGTGCTCCGCCCACCAGGCCGAGTCCTCCGCGGCGTAGGCGTAGACGGCCTTGTCGGGGCCGCCGTGCACGGTGCGGTCGGCCTGGTCGTCGCCATCGATGTTCACGCCGCGCACGGGCAGACGATGGTCCACGGGCTCCTTGTGGATCGCGCTGAGCACGGGCGCGCCGCGTTGCTGCCCGATCACCTTGGGGACGCCGACGTTGAGCGAGCGCACGCGAGCCATGCGACCGAGGCTAGAGCAGGGCCAACACGCCGTCCACAGCCAATCGACGAGCGCTGGCCACCACCGCCACCGGGGGCCGAACGTCGAAATCCACCCCCACCCGAGGGGGTAATCCGACGTTCGGCGAATCGAGGGGCCGGCCGCTGAGGCCGAACGTCGAAATTCGCCCCCTCCCGAGGGGGTAATCCGACGTTCGGCGAACCGAGGGGCCGGCCGCTGGGGCCGAACGTCGAGATTCACCCCCTCCTAGGGGGGTAATCCGACGTTCGGCGGGCTGGCGGCGAAGGCGGGGCGGGTAGCTTGCGACGCATGGACTACCGCGCGCTCGGCAACTCCGGCCTGCAGGTGTCGGCGATGACCCTCGGGACGATGACCTTCGGCGGCAAGGGCGGCTTCGCGAAGGTCGGCGACACCGACGTGGCCGGTGCACGCCGCCAGCTCGACATGGCGATCGATGCCGGGATCAACATCGTCGACACCGCGAACATGTACTCCGCGGGCGCCTCCGAGGAGATCCTCGGCGAGGCCATCAAGGGACGCCGCGACCAGCTGCTGATCGCGACGAAGGTGCGCTTCACGATGGCTCCGGGGCCCAACGGCCACGGCCTCTCGCGGCGGCACGTGATCGAGCAGTGCGAGGCAAGCCTGCGGCGGCTCGGCGTCGACCACATCGACCTGTTCCAGGCGCACGAATGGGACGGTCTCGTGCCCGTCGAGGAGACCCTCGCCGCCTTCGACACCCTCGTGCAGCAGGGCAAGGTGCGCTACATCGGCTGCTCGAACTTCACGGGCTGGCAGCTCATGAAGTCGCTCGCCGCGTCGGACCGCAACGGCTGGTCGCGGTACGTGAGCCAGCAGATCCACTACACGCTGCAGGCCCGCGAGGCCGAGTACGAGCTGCTGCCGATCGCCGTCGACCAGGGTGTGGGCGCGATGATCTTCAGCCCGCTTGCCGGCGGTCTGCTCTCCGGCAAGTTCCGACGCAACCAGCCGGCACCGACGAACGCCCGCAAGCTCGGCGACTGGGACGAGCCGCCGGTGCGCGACGCGGAGGTCTTCTACGACCTGGTCGAGCTGCTCGTCGAACTCGGTCAGGCGCACGGCGTGTCGGCGGCGCAGGTCGCGATCGCGTGGTTGCTCACCCGCCCGGGCATCTCGACCGTCGTGATCGGGGCCCGTACCGACGAGCAGCTCACCGACAACCTCGCCGCGGCGCACCTCGTGCTGTCGCCCGAGGATCTGAGCCGGCTCGAGCAGGCGACCCGTCCGCCGCTGATCTACCCGTACTGGCACCAGCAGCAGGCGACGCTCGACCGGCTCTCGGCCGCCGACCGCGTCCTGCTCGGGCCGTACCTCAATTCAGGGGCTTAACTCCGCCCTTTCGGCCGAGGCGGAATGCGACACGGTAGACATCTGCCATGTTGAACCGTTCGGCTCCGATGTCGTCGAGGATGCCGAGAGCCACCAACTCTTCACGAAGGCCACGGGCCCCATGATCAACCCGCTGCGGCTGATCTTCCGGGGCCAAAGCCCCCAACTTCGCGATGGTCTCGTTGCTCCGCCACCGCTCGTCGATGTCATCACTGGCACAGGGAACGCTCAGCCCTTCAAGAGGAGACAGAGCTACATCGATCCACGGAACGTCCTCTTTGATCTCAGCTACACGCGTCTTGGACGCTTCTTGCACACCTTCCTTAATGGCATCGAAGTGAAGTGGCCATTCGTACTCGTACCGCTCGTAGTTGGTTTTCTCGGTTGCCGCCCGCAGCGCGAGCAGGAAGCTGCGCGGCGAGATCTGTTGCTGCGAGTCCGCAAGATGCTTAGGTAGCCACGTGTACGGGTAGCCACGTCGGTGATTGCGGCCCATATACGGGCCGGTGATCTCGTGGAATAGCTGACGCTGCGCGTCGTCACTCTGCACAAGACTCGCCGGAGGCACGAAGATGCCCTGCTCCTGGTCCCAGTCACCCGGCGTCCGGCGCCGAAACCAAGCAGCCTCATCTATATGGGCGTTTCCCATCCGCTGCCACAGCAGGCGATAGAGATCGGCTGGTCGCCAGTCAAGGGTCACGGCACGCGCGACTACTTTTGAGGAGTCCGTGAACTGAAGGACGTTGCCGTACTCGAGCATGTCCGGACGGACAAAAGCCTTCCCGCGCAGGGAGCGGTAGCCCTTTAGATCCAGCAGAAGTTTCAGCAACTCTCGCAGAAGTTCTCGTCGTACATCCCAGCTGTCTGCGGTCCGATCCAAGGCGTCGAACAAGATGAGAAGGGTGATGCCTTGGGCGCTGAGCTGGTCGTCCGCCTCTTGCAACGCGCGAGCGACTACCTCTGGGTTATCCCGGACCCACGCTGCCTTTTCTCCCCACCCCTGGAACCCTGCGAGAAGCCCCGCCGGACCGGTTGCGTGCCACAGCACGATCGTTTTCCAAATGGTGGAAGCGGGGATGCCGTCAGCAAGGATCGACGTCAAGATGTCGGCGTCGGGATGCTCGTCGTAGGCCTTCTCATTTCCGAACCCCGGCCGGGCATGAAGCTTCCCGGGCTCAAGGGCGCGATGTAGTCCGATGCGCTCTCTGACGTTCCCCGGCGAGGCGAGTGCGTGGTACCAGGAACTCTTGCC
>JAURVW010001455.1 GCA_030655275.1 Solirubrobacteraceae bacterium | reverse complement strand
CGGCGAAGGCGTGATGCTGGTCGGCGCGCACATCGGCAGCTTCGAGGCGCTGCGTGCGACCGCGCAGGGCCGCGGCGTGAAGATCGCGATGCTGATGTACGAGGAGAACGCGCGCCTCATCAACGCCACGCTCGCGGCCGTCGCGCCGAAAGCGCAGCTGCACACCATCCCGCTCGGCAAGCCCGGCGCGATGCTGCAGCTGCGCCGCTGGCTCGACGACGGCGGCCTCGCCGGCCTGCTCGCCGACCGCACGCTGCCGGCGAGCGGCGACCGCTCGCGCACGCTCTGGCTCGATTTCCTCGGCCAACCGGCGCGCTTCTCCGACGGGCCGTTCCGCCTCGCCGCGATGCTGCGCCGCCAGGTCGTGTTCATGGCCGGGCTCTACCACGGCGGCAACCGCTACGAGCTGCGCTTCGTCGAGCTCGCCGACTTCCGCCCCGGCGCCGAGACCGGCGGGCAGGACGTCGATGCCCGGGTGCGCGACGCGATGCAGCGCTACGTGAGCCTGCTCGAAACGCTCTGCCGCGAAGTGCCGTACAACTGGTTCAACTTCTTCGACTTCTGGGCCACCGATGCCGCCGATCACCCTGCCGCGGCCTGACCGCCGCGCCGCCCTCGCGCTGCTGTTGAGCAGCGCACTCGCCATGCCGATGGCGTTCGCGCAAGCCGCCTTCGACCTGCCGCAACTGATGCAGACGCTCGCGCAGGTGAAGGCCGGCGAGGCCACCTTCACCGAGACGCGCACGGTGCAGATGCTCGAACGCTCGCTGCAATCGAGCGGCAAGCTGAGCTTCGAAGCGCCCGACACCTTCGTGCGCGAAACGCTGAAACCCCGGCGCGAGAAGATCGCCGTCGTCGGCAACAACGTGACGATGAGCATCGGCACCCGCAGCCGCACCGTGCCGCTCGATTCGGTGCCAGAAGCCGCCGTCATCATGGAAGCGATCCGCGGCACGCGGACCGGCAACCGCGACGCGATCGAGCGCAACTTCGCGCCGACCGTCAGCGGCAGCCCGCAGCGCTGGACGCTGGAACTGAAGCCGCGCGAACCGCGCCTGCGCGAGCTCGTGATCGCGGTGCGGCTGGTCGGCGAGAAGGGGCTGGTGCGCGAGGTCACGGTCGCGATGGCCGATGGCGACAAGTCGGTGATGACGATCGAGCCGATCACGTCGACGGCACGGTCCGCCAACGCGTCTCCGAACGCGTCGGCGAGCGCGCCGAACTGAGCCTCGGCGCTTCTTCACCGATGCCTTCCGCAGTCCCTCCGTTCAGCTGGCCGCGCATGCTCCTCGCCGTGATGGCGGGC
>JAURVW010001453.1 GCA_030655275.1 Solirubrobacteraceae bacterium | reverse complement strand
CCGCGACCGCGGCTCCGGTCGGTCCTCCGTGGACCGGCCCTTTCGCTCCGGCCGGTCGCAGGACCGGCCAGAGCCTCCGGCTACCAGCTCGCGGGCTTACAGCTCTTGCCGCTCGCGAGCTTGCACTTGCGCGTGACCTCGCCGGACTTGGACTTGGAGAGCACCCACCGCGTGCCGGCCTTGTCGGTCCCGATGATCTTGAAGGTCGACTTCGTGGATCGCGTGATGGCGACCTCCGTCGGCTTCGGTTGCTTCGTGTCGACCACGTCGCCGCCGAACTTGCTGACCTGGTCCGGGGACGCGCACTTCGAGTAGTCCGACGTCGTCGTCCAGCAGGTCTCGATCGCCGTCAGCACCTTGATGACCTCGTTCTGCGCACGCTCCGCAGACGGACGGAGCTTCTCCGGAGCCTCGGCCTGGGACGCGTCCGCGGCGGCGGACGGAGCGGCCGCCCCATCGGCGGCGCCACCGGCATCGGGCGCCGGCGTCGCCTCGTCCTCCTTCTCGTCGCCCTTCCTGGCGTCGTCGGACGACGCCTCGGGGGTCGAGGCCGGCGTGGTGTCGGTCGGCGTGGTCGTGACGACTTCGGCCGTCGTCCCGGCCGGAGCCGTGGCGGTCGCCCCGTCCGGGGCGTCGTCGCCACCGCAGGCGGAGAGCATCAGCGCGGTGGCGAGCAGGGGTGCGACGAGCAGGGCGCGGGTGAAGGATCGGGACATCGAGTTCCTGGCGTGAGAGCGACGCACCGGGGACCGGCGGTCGTGGTGCATCCGGTGATCTTTGCGCGTCGGGGCGGGTCGGCGCGCCGACACGGTCCGGCGGCGCCCGGGGACGAGCCGTCCCGGCCCCCGTTTCGCCCGTCAGACTGTGCGCACGATGCGCCTCACCGACCGGGTCCGTGAACACTCCGCCGCCATCGCCGCCGCCGCGACGAGCGTCCGGATCGTGCCCGACCGCCTCGTCGCCCTCGATCCGGTCCCGGCCGGGCCGCCGGAGCCAGAGCACCACTTCGTCGACGGCTCGCGGGAGGACGTCGCCCGGTTCGTGTTCTGCCTCACGGCGATCAACTTCGGCTCGGGCTGGTGGCCGACGATCCGCAAACGCGCTGGGATGTCGGGCTACTTCACGATGTCGACCGGCCTCACGGAGCGCTTTCGGGCCCACGGCGCGTGGAGCAACGACGAACTGCGACGCATCGGCGCCGCCGAGATCGCCGAGGCGCTCGGGCAGGATCCGGGCCACGACCTCATGGCCCTCTACGCGGACGCGCTCCGTCAGCTCGGGCGGTGGCTCGGCGATCGGGCCGTGACGAAGGTCGTCGATGATGCGGGCGGCTCGGCCGAGCGGTTGGCCGAGGAGGTCGCCTCCGGGATGGCGTACTTCGACGACCGCGGGTTCTACAAGCGCGCGCAGATCCTCGGGCCCGAGCTCGAGCGCTTCGAAGTGACGGAGTTCGACGACCTGCGCCGGCTCACGCTCTTCGCCGACAACCTCGTGCCGCACGTGCTGCGCATGGACCGGGCGCTCGTCTACTCCGACCTCCTGGCCGCCCGCATCGATGCCGGACAGCCCCTCCCGAGCGGTACGTGGGAGCGCGAGATCCGCGCCTGCGCGATCCAGGCGGTGGAGCAGCTCGCGACGCTCACCGGTGCCGCGCCGCACGAGCTGGACATGGCGCTCTGGAGCCACGGACAGCGCCCCGAATACAAGGCGGTGCCGCGCCATCGCCACCGCACCGTCTTCTACTGATCCCGCGCAGGCGCCGCCGCCTGGCGATCCGTCCGGCGCCGCCGGATGCCGCGGGTACGCTGAGGCCGTGTCCGCTCTCATCGATCCCAACGCCCACGACGTCTTCCTGCTTCGCCAGAAGTGGACGTTCGCGATCAACCGCTACGTGTTCTCCCTGCCGGACGCCAGCGGCAACGAGGGCGAGCACATCGCCTTCGTCGAGCAGAAGCGCTTCAAGTTCAAGGAGGACATCCGCTTCTTCACGGACGAGTCCAAGGGCACGCAGCTCCTCGGGATCAAGGCGCGCCAGCGGTTCGACCCGGCCGCCCGCTACGACATCACCGGCCCGGGTGGCGAGAAGATCGGCGAGATCCAGAAGGCCTTCGCGAAGAGCCTGCTGCGTTCCACCTATCTCTTGTTCGACGCTGCCGGCCAGCAGGTCGCCGAGGCGACGGAGAAGTCGATGGGCGTAGCGATCTTCCGCCGGTTGATCGGGTTCGTCCCGTACGTCGAGAACGTCGCGAACTGGCTGCCCATCCCGTACCACTTCGTCTTCAAGCGCGGCGACGAGATCCTCGTGAACCACACGCGCAAGGCGTGGAAGTTCAACGACCATTACACGATCGACTGTTCCGGCGATCCGGCCCGCACGCTCGACCGCCGACTCGTGCTGGCCGCGGCCGTCGGCATGGACGCGCTCCAGGCGCGATAGGTCCGGGTCGCCGGACGACGGCAGGCCGCGGGATTCGCGCGGCCTGCCCCGGCGCGCGGCGCGCTAGCTGCGCGTCTTGACCTTCTCGGCGGCGCGGGCGACCTCGGACTCCGCGATGGAGAGCGCCTTCTTGAGGGTCTTGCTGCCCTTCACGCGCTTCTCGGTGAGCGGCTGCAGCACGCCGCGGATGCCGATCGCGCCGCCGACGTACTTCGGCGCCCACGTGCGGTCGCTGCGCTTGAGCACGGCCCGCTCGAGCGCGTCGACGGCCTCGGAGACCGGCACGGAGTTGCTCACGAACTTCGGCATGAGCTTCTCCATCACCTTGGTCGACTCGTTCGAGAACGCGTCGCGGACCATGTCGGTGTCGATGAAGCCGAAGTACGCGGTGCCGACATCGACGCCGCGCACCGACATCTCCTGGCGCAGCGCGTTCGTGAACGCCTCGACCCCGGCCTTCGACGCCGCGTAGGCGGTCATCAGCGGGGCGTGCGTGACCGCAGCCAGCGACGCGATGTTGAGCAGGTAGCCGCCGGACTTCACGAGGTGCGGGAGGACGGCCTTGTCGGTGCGGATCACGCCGAGGAGGTTGATCTCGAGCTCGCGCTCGATCTGCTCGAGCGGCGAGGTCTCGAACGCTCCGACGTAGTGCACGCCGGCGTTCGCGATCGCGACATCGATGCCGCCGAAGTGCTCGGCCGCGGCGTCGACGGCGGTGGTGAGCGCATCGAAGTCGGTCACGTCGGCCTCCCACCAGGCGGCGCGATCCGTACCGAGCTCCTGCGTGAGGGCTTCGAGGTTGTCGGGCTCGAGGCCGACGAGCGCGACCTTCGCTCCGCCGGCGTGCAGCCGGCGGGCGGTGTGCGCGCCGATGCCGCGGGCGGCGCCGGTGATCTGGACGGTCTTGCCGGCGTACGAGGAGGTGGAGGACATGGCGTTCGACTCTTCGCAGCGCGGTGGGCCCGCTGGTCTAGGTACACTGCGGTAAGTCGTGGGGCGCGCACCTCGCGCGGTCCGTG
>JAURVW010001452.1 GCA_030655275.1 Solirubrobacteraceae bacterium | reverse complement strand
AGATCAGTTCAGCGTGAACGTGGTGGTCTGCGTGTTGCCCGCCACGTCGTACACGACCAGCGTGTTCACCCCGACCACCGCGCCGAACGTGCCCGGCTTGATGAAGTTGACGTCGGACCAGGCGTTGTTCGTGAGGTCCTTGACCTTGCCGTTGATGGTGACCTTGTCGATCTTTCCGGCATCCGACAGCTTGAAGCTCACGAGGTCGTAGACGCCGTTCGCGCCGATCGTGAACTTCTCGCCCGTCTTCACGGTCGCCATCGGCGCGGTCGCGTCGATCGTGAAGGCGAACGACTTCGTTTGCGAGATCTTGCCCGTGACATCCTGCGAGTTGTAATTGACGGTGTACTCGCCGTCGGCCAGGGCGACCGTCGCCGTGTGCGATGCACTCGTGCCGGTGACCGCGGTCTGCGTGCTCTTGATGAGCGTGCCGCCCTGATAGACGTTGGCGACGATGCGCTTCAGGCCCGTGTCATCGGTCGCATCGACCCGCACGTTCAGCGCCGAGAACGGACCGGCGGTCGTGGGGGAGACGAGGGTCGCGGTGGGCTTGTGCACGTCCGGGATCGGCTCGAGGGCGACCGTGAAGGCGGGGTTCCAGAAGTAGTTCCACACCTCGGTCGAAGAGAACCAGTAGGCGCCGCCGCGCTCGGTCACGGTGAAGGCGCTGTTGTCTCCCGCGGTGACGTCGGCGACCCGGAAGCCGGCAGGAGGCGTGACCCGCACCCCGAGCTCGCCGGGGAGGTGACGGATGTACCCCGAGGGCTGGAATGCCTCGTAGGTGCCGGGCTGGAAGTCGTACTCCGTCGCCGGGTACCAGTCGTCGCCCGAGCCGAGCTCGACGGTCGCGAGACCGGAGGCGGGAGTTCCTTCGGCGTTCACGACGTTCGCGACGAGCCGCAGGGCCGACATGCCGATCAGGCGCTCCTCGCCGTCCGCGTCGATCTCGATGTCGAGCACGCCCTGCGGACCGAAGTACTCGGCCGTCGCGAGGCGGGTGATCTCGGTCGCGTCCGTCGCTCCGGTGGCGTCGAACAGCACCTCGCCCGGAGGGTTGTTCGGGTAGCCGAGGTAGAGCTTCGCCGGACCGACCGGGATGTCGGTGAAGCGGTACAGGCCGTCGGCATCCGCGCTCAGGTAGTGCCGGGTGCCGTCGACATCGATCAGCTGCG
>JAURVW010000644.1 GCA_030655275.1 Solirubrobacteraceae bacterium | reverse complement strand
GGGAGGGGGTGCGGGGTGCATGGACGGAGGCGGCGCGGGGATCGTTCGGTGGCGGGTGACGCCGAGCGGGGTTCCGGTGCGGGAATCCATGACGACTCGAAGGTACGTCGGGGCCGCGACGGCGAGAGTGCGCGCCGTGGTGGGAGCGATCGGGCCGTAGCCGTGGAGGTCACCTGGGGTGTCGGACGTGCCGGTCAGGGTGTCCGCGGAAACAGTCACCAGCACGGAGGGCGTGAACGAGGGCCGCTCGCCGCGGCCGAGGATCAGGTCGCGGAGGGCGTCGCTGCGGCGCTGCGCGTGGGTGCGCGGATCGGGTGCGCCGACTGCGCCGGCTGCGCCGGGTGGCTCGGATGCACCGAGTGCGTCCGTTGCAAAGAGAGCGGCGGATGCGCGGGGCGCATCGGGCACGGTGCGACCGGAGCGGGCGATCTGGTCGGCGAGGTCGTCGATCGCGAGGGCGTCGGCGGCGGTCAGGTGGTGGATGAGCGTGGCCATTCCGTCGCACTCCGGGGTGACGATCACGTGCCGTTCGTCGTGGGCGTCCCTCGTGCGCACCTCGAGGGAGTCGGGATGGAGCTGCTCGCGCAGGCGACGCGCCCGGTCGTCGAACCGGAACGGCGGCAGCGCCGACGCGTGGGGGAGCACCTGCTCCTCGAACGCGCCCCGGGCGTGCTCGGGCAGTGTGACGGCGTGACGGATCATGGCGCGCGCGTGCAGGTACGAGATCGAGCCGTCGGCGAGCGAGCCGAGGGTCGCCGGAAGATGGTCGACCAGGTGCTCGCTCTCGGTGACGAGGTGCGTGACGGAGCGCTCGGAGCGTCGGGTCGCGCAGCCGATCTCGGCGGCGAGCCTGCGCCGAGCCCACGCGCGGCCGGCCTCGGTGGCCGCCGTGCCGTCGAGACGGGCGAGCGCATCGGCCAGACCGGCGATCTCGGCCAGGTGGCGCGCGCGTCGCGCCTCGGTCGCGGCTATGGCGGCGTCGTCGGCGGCGATCAGGCGGATCAGCTCGTCGTAGCGATCGCCGAGCTGCCGTGCTGATCGGGCCACCGGCGCCGTGGCGCGAGTCTCGTGAGCGGGGGACGGAACGGCGGCGTGGTGAGGGCGGGAGTCGTGCGCGGTGGCGCGGGCGCGGGCGGCCGGCGGTGCAGGGCGGGATGGGAGGGACGTCGAGGCGCGATCGGACATCGCCCGCGGGGGAGCGGGGAGGAAGGAGACCGCCGAGTGCTTCATGAGGATAAGTCAATCATGAACCACTGACATTGGTAGGTGCGGTCATTGCCGAGCCTGGCGAGGGGGGGGTACCGAAAGGCGCCGGCGCGACGGCCGCGGGAGCCGGTCCCGGCCTGCGGCGCGAC
>JAURVW010001436.1 GCA_030655275.1 Solirubrobacteraceae bacterium | reverse complement strand
CGGCGACAAGGTCTCCGAGGGCACGCTCGTCGCGGTCATCGAGGAGGGCGGCTCCGGCGACGGTGGCTCGGGCGACGCCGGCTCCGGCGACGCGACGAAGACCGAGGCGGCCGACGTCGATCCTCAGGAACAGGCCGACGAGAAGCCGAACGCCGACGCGCAGGCGCCGGAGGGCGACCAGCCCGAACCTGAGAGCAAGGCCGGCGACGGCGACGGCGGCGGCGACGGCGGCGGCGACGGCGGCGACGCGGGCGCACCCCAGCAGAAGGCCGCTTCGCCGGCCGAGGGCTCGGCCTCGTCGACGGGCAAGGGTGTTCCGCCCTACGCGAGCCCCACCGTGCGACGGTTGGCTCGCGAGAAGGGCGTCGACCTGTCACAGGTCGAGGGCACCGGCGAGAAGGGCCGGATCACGAAGGCCGACGTCGAAGGGTTCGACCCGAAGGCCGCCTCGGCCTCGGCATCCGGGTCGAGTGCCGCTGGGCAGACCGACGCGGGCGAGTCGCTCGGCCTCGCGCCGTGGCCGAAGGTGAACTTCGAGAAGCTCGGCGAGGTCTCCCGCGAGCCGCTCACGAAGATCCAGAAGCTCTCCGCGGCGAACCTGGCCCGCAACTGGGTGCGGATCCCGCACGTCACGCACAACGACGACGCCGACATCACCGACCTCGAGGCGTTCCGCAAAGAGCTCAACGCCGAGCAGCAGGACGTGAAGGTCACGATGGTCGCGCTGCTGCTCAAGGCGTGCGTCGCGTCGCTGAAGGCGTTCCCCCGGTTCAACGCGTCGCTCGACGGCGAGGAGCTCGTGGTGAAGCACTTCTACAACGTCGGTTTCGCCGCCGACACGCCGAACGGCCTCGTCGTCCCGGTCGTCCGCGGCGTCGACGGAAAGGGCATCCTCGAGCTGGCCGGCGAGGTCGGTGAGCTGTCGAAGAAGGCGCGCGCCGGCAAGCTCTCGCCGACCCAGATGAGTGGCGGCAACTTCTCGATCTCCAGCCTCGGCGGGATCGGTGGCACGTCGTTCACGCCGATCGTCAACGCCCCGGAGGTCGCGATCCTCGGCGTCGTGCGCTCGGCGATGAAGCCGGTCTGGAACGGCACGGAGTTCGAGCCCCGGCTCATCCTGCCGCTGTCGCTCTCCTACGACCACCGCGTGATCGACGGCGCCCTCGCCGCCCGCTTCACCGCGCACCTCGCGAAGACCCTCGGCGACTACCGGAGGATCCTGCTGTGAGTCGTCGACCGATCGCCTCGACCGTTTCCGCCTTCGGGAGGCCGCGATGAGCGCTGCCCAGGAGATCGCCGTTCCCGACATCGGGGACTTCACCGACATCCCGATCATCGAGGTGCTCGTCGCCGTCGGCGATACGGTCGAGATCGAGCAGGGGCTCGTCGAGATCGAGTCCGACAAGGCCACCTTCGAGGTGCCCTCGCCCGTCGCGGGCGTCGTGAAGGAGGTCAGGGTCGCGGTCGGCGACAAGGTCTCCGAGGGGACGGTCATCGCCGTCGTCGAGGCCTCCGAGCAGTCTGACGACGCGAAGGGCGGCGGCGACGAACCCGCGAAGGCCGACACCGATCCGAAGGAGCAGGCCGACGACAAGCCCGCTGCGGACCAGGCGGGCGAAGCCTCGATCACCCCAACTCCCGAAACGGACCGTGGTCCAGGGGGCTCACAGCCCAGTGGACCACGGTCCGTTTCCAAAGATGGGGTGGATGGGGGTGATGGTGCACCAACGACGACGACGTCGGCGGAGCCAAAGCCGCTTTCCGACGCCGACAAGGGCGACGTCCACGCGGACGTGCTCGTGCTCGGCTCCGGCCCCGGTGGTTATTCCGCGGCGTTCCGCGCGGCCGACCTCGGGCTGAAGGTCGTGATGGTCGAGCGATACGCGTCGCTCGGTGGCGTCTGCCTCAACGTCGGCTGCATCCCGAGCAAGGCGCTCCTGCACGCCGCCAAGGTGATCGCCGACGCCGAACTCTCCGCCGCGCACGGCGTGTCGTTCGGCGAGCCGCAGATCGACCTCGATGCCCTGCGCGCCCACAAGGACGCCATCGTCGGCAAGCTCACGCAGGGCGTCGCCGGGATGGCGAAGACCCGCAAGGTCGAGACGGTCATCGGCTCCGGCGCCTTCACCGGCCCGCGCCACCTGAAGGTCGAGGGCGACGACGGCGCCACGACCACCATCTCCTTCGATTACGCGATCATCGCCGCCGGCTCGGAGGCCGTGAAGCTCCCGGGCATCCCGGCCGACGACCCGCGCGTGTGGGACTCCACCAGCGCCCTCGAGCTCCGCGAGATCCCGGACCGGCTCCTCGTGATCGGTGGCGGCATCATCGGCTTGGAGATGGCGACGGTCTACGACGCGCTCGGCTCGAAGGTGACGGTCGTCGAGCTGCTCGACGCCCTGATCCCCGGCGCTGACAGGGACATCGTCCGCCCGCTCGCCAAACGCATCGAGGGTCGCTACGAGGCCATCCATCTCGGCGTGAAGGTGACGGGCGTCGAAGCCCAGGACGACGGGCTCCACGTGTCGTTCGAGGCCGGTGCCGAGGGCGGCAAGGCCCCGGAGGCGGCGGTCTACGACGCGGTGCTCGTCGCCGTCGGTCGAACGCCGAACGGCAAGCGCATCGGCGCCGACGCCGCCGGCGTGAACGTCGACGAGCGTGGCTTCGTGCCGGTCGACGCCCAGCTCCGCACGAACGTGCCGCACATCCTCGCGATCGGCGACATCGTCGGTCAGCCGATGCTCGCCCACAAGGCCTCCCACGAGGCGCACGTCGCCGCCGAGGTGATCGCCGGCCACGCGGTGGAGATGGACGTGCGTGGCATCCCGTCGGTCGCCTACACCGATCCCGAGGTCGCCTGGGTCGGGCTCACCGAGACGCAGGCCAAGGCCGACGGCCGCGAGGTCGAGGTGGCCGCGTTCCCGTGGGTCGCCGGCGGCCGCGCCCTCACCGTCGACGGCGAGTCCGGCAAGACGAAGCTGATCCTCGATCCCGAGACCCGTCGCATCCTGGGCGCCGGCATCGTCGGCCCCAGCGCCGGTGAGCTCATCGCCGAACCGGGCTTCGCGCTCGAGATGGGTGCCGACGTCGGCGACCTGGCCCTCACGATCCACGCCCACCCGACCCTCAGCGAGTCGATCATGCTCGCGGCCGAAGTGGCCGAGGGCACGATCACCGACCTCCCGCCCAAGCGCAAGCGCAAGGGCTGACGCCGGCCGGGGCGGGGTGGAGCCCCGCCGGCCGGCGCGCGTTCTGGCTGGGTCTGGGTGTCTACGAGATCGTGACCGGGTGCTGGACGACCGCGTCGAACCAGTAGCCGTCGCGGTTGAAGCGGGTGGCGTCGGGCTGGGTGTTGCCGTGGGCGTCGTAGGCCCGGGCGAGGAGCTTGCGCTTGCCGGGGCTCTTCGGCGTCCAGTCGACCTGCCACTGCACCCAGGCGTCGTGCTCGTTGCGGCGGCTGAGCTTGGCCTCCTTCCAGGTGTCGCCGGAGTTCGTCGACACCTCCACACGCTTCGGCAGCCAGCGGCCCGACCACGAGCGGCCCGTGAGGGTGCGCTTCGTGCCCGCCGGGAAGACCGCACCGGACGGCAACTCGAAGGCGCTCTTGAGCGGGTTGGCGGTGAGCGGGGCGATGTCGGTCGGATAGCCGGTGCCGACCAGCCGGTACTGGGTCGTGTTCCAGGCAGAGAAGAGCGGCGTCTTGGAGACCTGGATTTGCCCGAGCCACTTCGTGTTGGCGATGCCGACCCAGCCCGGGACGATCAGCCGCGCCGGGAATCCATGGTCGGCCGGAAGCACGCGGCCGTTCATCTCCAGGGCGATGATCACGTCGTGCAGGGCCTTCTTGATCGGGATCGGCCGGCGCACCCGCCCCTGGCTCCTGCCGTCGGACCCGATCACCTCGGGGTCGAGCCCGATCGGCATCACGTCGACGACGCCCTCCGCCAGACCCGCCTTCTCGAGCACGTCGGCGAGGCGCACGCCGCGCCACGTGCCGACGCCGATCGCGCCGAGGGTCCACGCCGTGCCCGGCGCCGAGCGCCCCTGCTGGCTGCCGAAGAACGACCGGCCGTTGCCGGCGCACTCGATCGCGGCGTCGAGCTCGACGGACTCGAAGTCCTCCTCGAGCTGCTTCAGCGTGAAGTTCACCGGCTGACTACCGGCGAGGCCGTCGCCGTTGATCTGCAGGAACCAGCGGTTCGGGTCGAGCAGCGGGGTGCGGGTGTGGTTGCGCACGAAGAAGCGGTCGACGGGCGTGGCGTAACCCTGGCCCTTCATCGACACCCACTGCATCTCGGCGTTCGTGCCGCGCGCGATGAGGAGGCTTGGGTCCTGCGTCTTCACGATCCCGGCCACCGGCGCGGGCGCGGGGGTCGGCTTGGCGGCGGGGGCCGGGG